>JADNEJ010000535.1 GCA_016292295.1 Candidatus Thiodictyon intracellulare | reverse complement strand
GGCGAGTTGTTCGGTGGAGATGGTATAGTCAAGCATAGGGACGATAGTATATCGACGTCGACCGGTTACGCTAGGGTCCTGAGCGATAATTTCAGATGAGACATGTATATCTGATTGTCAATCGGGTGACGCACCTGGACCAATTGATCGACAAGCTGTGAGAGCCGCGGGTGCGTCGCGTGATAGAACCGATGCTGGCCGGTACCGCCTTGAATCAGGCGTCCGAGGACGACATCGCGTATCTCATCGACCTGGGACTGTGCCGGATGGCACCCGGCAAGGGGCTGACGATCGCCAACCCGATCTACCGCGAAGTCCTGCCGCGCGCCCTGGCCTTCACCCTGCAGGCCCTATCACGAGATCGCCCCGCACCTGGTTCTGATGGCCTTCCTCAACCGCGTCGGGGCCCTGGAGCGCGAATACGCCATCGGTTCTGGGCGGATGGACCTGCGGCTGCGCTATGGGGCGGTCACCCTCGGAATGGAACTGAGGTGGCCCTTGGACAGCCAGTCCTGCACCGGCGGCGGCAAGAGCAAGTCAGTGTCGCGGTCCATCGGGTGGAAGCGGCGCATCGGCAGTAGCACTCCGGTCATCGGGCGGTCATCGGGGTTGATCCAGACAGTGTACAGGACCCGCCGCCCCGACGGGGCCCCGAAATCCGACAGGCTGCTAACAGGTCGAAGGCCAAGTCGTCGTCGAGGTGGGTGAACCGCTTGCGCAACTGTGCGCGTTTGAGGTCGAACTCGTCGGACAGGCGTTTCAGGAACAACATGCCGAAGATGAGTTCCTTGTACGCAGAAGCGTCCATCTTGCCGCGCAGGATGTCGGCTGCCTTGAAGAGGAAGGATTCGAGTTGGGAGAATGTGATTTTTTCCTGCTGCATCCAGGTCTGTGCCTGCCCTGCTGTCGCGACGATTGGGTTGGCCGGCCAGGGGGCCGGCGCGCGAGCCACTATCTTCCCCCCCAATCTTCGCGACCGCGCCGAGGTCATCCCGCACGGCTCAGTGGCGGCGCTGCACCTATTCGACCGTCACGGCACTTGGCCGCCGCGCCACGGCCAAGACGTAATCGAAGGCTCCATACTGCGTCTCGGGAATGCGGCCAAGCAGCCATCCCACCGGGCCCAGCCGCCGGCGCAACCCGGGGTCCTCAACTAGGGCGCGGTGCCAGCCCGGGAACACCTGCTCGCGGATCGACTCCACCTGTACCGCCTCGAAGCCGGAGGCGGCGAGCTTGGTGGCGTAGACATTGCGCGGGTAGACATTGGCGCGCGGCACCGCAAGCGCCGCGCGAGCAACGCCGGACAGCAATGCCCGCAACGGCTGCCGCCACGGATCGGGATCGGGTTCGGTCGGGATCGAGTCGGCGAGTACCAGGCGCCCGCCCGGCCGCAGCAGGCGGGCGGCCTCGGCGAAAAAGCGCTCGCGAGTATTGAAATGGAAGGCGCACTCGACCGCGGTGACCACATCGCAACAGGCGTCGGGTAGCTCGGTCGCGGTGGCCGAGCCTTGGCGCAGGTCGATCCGGTCCTCCAGACCGAGTTCCCGGACGCGAGCCCGTGCCACCCGTACCTGTTCAGGCGTGATGTTCAGGCCGATGATGCGCCGCGGGGCAAAGCGCCGGGTCCAGTAAATGTCCTGCTCGGCGAACCCGAAGCCGACATCCACGACCTCGTCGGCACTGGTGATGCCGGCGGTGCGGCCGACCAGCTCGACCATCGCCTCGCAGGCCTCGTCGATGGTCCGCGCTCCGTTCCAGTAGCCCAGGTTCAGGTACAACCCGCGCTCGGTGAAGGCGCGGGTCGACGCCAACTGGTAAAGCCAGCGCACCGGCAGGGTCGGGATCGTCATCCCGACACCGCCACAGAATGCACCCTTGGATTCGCTCACGGAAACCTCCTTTGGATTCGCTCACGGAAACCTCCTTCGAGGCAGTCTTGCGTTATGCTTTAGGGACAGGAAATTAAACCGCCGCGTCAGTACGCGCAAGCCGGCAATGAGGGGTCGCGGACACGGCGAGCCACCTCGACACCGCAGACGGGCAAACCGGCGGGATCCAGCAAACCGACCTGGAGCAACACACTGGCCTTGATCATAATTCCGCCCACCTTGTTCAGTCACAGCGTCGCCGCTCCCTTGCAGAACATGGTCTTGCACGCACAAACCCACATGGGGCGGCCGGCCTTGGGCGGATTTGTGATCAAGGCCTGTCGGGTGCACGCCCGGCAGCAACCAGTCCACCACTGCGGTGTGCGTGAACGAGATGTAGATTTTCTCGACGATGCTGGACTCACCCACAGTCCGCGACAAGCTGTCCATCGTAACGTCCGGTGGAAAGAAGCATCCGACCAGGTGGTCACGATAGAAGGCGTGGACGCCGGCGCGGCCATAACCTCCCGTCCGCGTCGGCACATGGTTCAGATAGAGGTGTCACCCATCGTGGCCATCGTGGTTTCGAGATCACCGGCGAGCTCGGCGCCAACGTAGCTTTCAAAGAGTGCTGTCATCTGCTGCTGTGTTTCTGTCAACATCGTCGTCTTCCTAAAGTACGGGAGGCCGGACCAAGGGAACAGGGAACAGGGAACCGAACTGTCCAGAACGCAGAACGTCGACGCGGTCGGCGTCGACTTCAGGTCCGGCGCGAACAGCCTTGTTCATATACCTAAGCGATAACAATTTTCGGCTTTTTATTCTCGATAATTTGGAAATTCTTAGCGAGAAGCGTTCGGAGTAGCGGGGAAAATGCATCAAGTTCACCGAAGAATTTCTTGCAGGCACCTCGAAACGTTTCAAACGTGTCGTAATATTGATTGTAAAGCACTTGGCGTTTGAAAAATTTCCAGAAGCGCTCAATTAAATTAAGATTTGGACAATAGGGCAGAAGTGGCTCCAGTTGGATTCGCGATGTCGTCAGATACGCAGCAACCGCTTTCGATTTGTAGTAAAGGGCGTTATCGCAAATAACGAGGATGGATTGGGCCGTCGGGCTCGCTTGCTCAAGCTGTTTAAACAAAGCGATCGTGGACGCGACGTCAATGGTCTCATCAAATGAGACCTCTGCGCTCAGTGACTGAACATTGATCGCACCGTTGATGTTAAGCCGCTGGCGACCCGTATTGCTCTAGATCGGGTGCTCCTTTCCGCGCTTGATCCAACCGGGCCTTGATCACAAATCCGTCAAAGGCCGGCCGGCCCATGCGGGTTTACGCGCGCAAGACCATGTTCTGCAAAGAAGCGGCGACGCCGGGACTGAACAAGGTGGGTGGAATTATGATCAAGGCAATCCAACCGCATCCGATCACCGGGTTATGTTGCGAATGGGTCGTACCCATGAAATAGATCACGCCACCTTAGGCGCTGTTTTTTTAATATTTTCGTGCTTATCAACTAATGTCTCTTGAACCTCTTGAGCTGGGTGTTTGCCAGGTTCCAGTTTGGCTTTCTTGTAGACGTAGCCCAAGTGGTGTAGGACCGCAGTCATGCCACTAAGCGTGTAACGCACCCCCTAGCGCTTCTGGATATATCGAGCGATGGCCTCGGCTGTCAGATACAGGTGATTTTGAAGATGAGTAGCCGTTTAGCACCCCTGTTCTTAGCCCTCATGGACGATCATAAGCCTACGCGACACAGCTCGACGGCCGTGCCAGAATA
>JADNEJ010000100.1 GCA_016292295.1 Candidatus Thiodictyon intracellulare | reverse complement strand
TGCGTTTCTAGCCGAAAATAGTCTCTTTTTTGCGACAAAAGCCCGTCCAAGGGCCTCAGGCGGTGGCGCCGGTCGCTAAGTCCGACAGATTGCTAGGCCACCCCCTTCGCCACCTCCGCATACTCCTCAATCTGGTTAAAGTTCAGATACCGGTAAACGCTCGCCGCATCCGCATTGATGATCTCCATCCCCGCCTGATACTCGACCAGTGTCGGTATATGGCCAAGTTTGGACGCAATGGCCGCCAGTTCTGCCGAGGCCAGATACACGTTAGTATTCTTGCCCAGTCGATTGGGGAAGTTGCGGGTACTGGTGGAGACCACGGTCGCGCCCTCACGCACCTGCGCCTGGTTGCCCATGCACAGGCTGCAGCCGGGCATCTCGGTGCGGGCACCGGCGACGCCGAAGGTGAAGTAGTGACCTTCCTTGACCAACTGGGCTTGATCCATCTTGGTCGGTGGGGTGATCCACAGCTTGACCGGGATGTCGCGCTGACCATCGAGCAGCTTGGCCGCGGCGCGGAAGTGGCCGATGTTGGTCATGCAGGAGCCGATGAAGACCTCGTCGATCGGGATTCCGGCGACCGCCGACAGAAGTTTTGCGTCGTCCGGATCGTTCGGACAGCAGAGGATGGGCTCCTTCAGCTCATTGAGATCGATCTCGATCACGGCGGCGTATTCGGCGTCCTTGTCGGCCTCCAGCAGGCTGGGGTTGGCCAACCATGCCTCCACGGCCCTGATGCGGCGCTCCAAAGTGCGCTTGTCCTGGTAGCCATCGGCGATCATGTTTTTCATCAGCACGATGTTGCTGGTGAGGTACTCGATGATTGAGGCCTGGTTGAGTTTGATGGTGCAACCGGCGGCCGAGCGCTCGGCGCTGGCGTCGGACAGCTCGAAGGCCTGCTCCACCTTGAGATCCGGCAGGCCCTCAATCTCCAGGATGCGCCCGGAGAAGGCGTTGATCTTGCCGGCCTTGGCGACCGTCAGGAGGCCTGCCTTGATGGCATACATGGGGATGGCGTGCACCAGGTCGCGCAGTGTCACGCCGGGCTGCATCTGGCCCTTGAAGCGGACCAGGACGGACTCGGGCATATCGAGCGGCATGACGCCGGTGGCGGCACCGAAGGCGACCAGACCGGAGCCGGCCGGGAAGCTGATGCCGATCGGGAAGCGGGTGTGGCTGTCGCCGCCGGTGCCGACGGTGTCGGGCAGCAGCAGGCGGTTGAGCCAGGAGTGGATGACGCCGTCACCGGGGCGCAGAGCGACACCGCCGCGGTTGCTCATGAAGGTCGGCAGGTCCCGGTGGGTCTTAACGTCGACCGGCTTCGGGTAGGCGGCGGTGTGACAGAAGGACTGCATCACCAGATCCGCGCTGAAACCGAGACAGGCCAGGTCCTTCAGTTCGTCGCGGGTCATGGGGCCCGTGGTGTCCTGGCTGCCGACGGTGGTCATCTTGGGCTCGCAGTAGGTGCCTGGGCGCACACCCGTGCCTTCCGGCAGGCCGCAGGCACGCCCGACCATCTTCTGCGCCAGGGTGAAGCCCTTGCCGGTATCCGCCGGGATCGCGGGCAGGCGGAAGCTGGTCGCCGCGTGGAGGCCCAGGAACTCGCGCGCCTGAGCGGTCAGGCTGCGGCCGATGATCAGGTTGATGCGCCCGCCGGCTCGCACCTCGTCGAAGATCACGTCGCTTTTCAACGCGAACTCGGCAACGGTCTCCCCATTCTTCACGATCTTGCCCGCGTAGGGCAGGATCTCGACCACGTCGCCCATCTCAAGCCTGGACACATCGAGCTCGATCGGCAGTGACCCGGAGTCTTCCTGGGTGTTGAAGAAGATCGGGGCGATCTTGCCGCCCAGGGTTACGCCGCCGAAGCGCTTGTTCGGCACGTATGGGATGTCCTGACCGGTGGCCCAGACCACGCTGTTGGTCGCGCTCTTGCGGCTGGAGCCGGTGCCTACCACGTCACCGACATAGGCGACCAAGTGGCCCTTCTTCTTCAGGTCTTCAATGAAGGCGATGGGTCCGCGCTTGCCGTCTTCCTCCGGCTTGAAGGCCGCGTCGGGGCGGGTCATCTTTAGCATCGCCAGATAATGCAGCGGGATATCCGGGCGGCTCCAGGCATCGGGGGCGGGCGACAGGTCGTCGGTGTTGGTCTCCCCCGGCACCTTGAAGACCGTGACGGTGATGGACTTGGGCACCTCGGGGTGGTTGGTGAACCATTCGGCCGCGGCCCAGCTCTCAATGATCTCCTTGGCCTTCGCGTTGCCGGCTTTGGCCTTGTCGGCGATGTCGTTGAAGAAGTCGAACATCAGGAGCGTCTTCTTCAGGCCCTCGGCGGCGACCGCTGCGACCTCGGCGTCGCCCAGCAGCTCGATCAGCGGGTGTACGTTGTAGCCGCCCACCATGGTGCCGAGCAGTTCGGTGGCCTTGGCCTTGCTGATCAGGCCGACCTTGAGGTCGCCGTGCGCTACCGCGGCCAGGAAGCTCGCCTTGACCTTGGCCGAGTCGTCCACGCCCGGGGGCACCCGGTGGGTCAGCAGATTCAGCAGGAAGTCGCTCTCACCGGCCGACGGGTTCTTGATCAGCTCGATCAGGTCGGCGGTCTGCTGCGCGGTCAGCGGCAGCGGTGGGATGCCGAGCGCGGCGCGTTCGGCCACGTGCTGGCGGTAGGCTTGTAACATCTTGTGATCTCCTGTGGAACGATGACGGTAAGGTGGTAGCGGGCGGGGGCTTGCGGCAGCGGCGGCAGGTCAGCGGGCCAATCCGCCATTTTAGGTCTTATGTAGGCATTGCCAAGCAATTTGCACCTTCATGCGCGTCCCGGGTTCATTCCCGCTGCTCTGCCAACCCGGTCAATACCCACAGCCGATCCAACTCCGTGCGCAGTTGTGCGACCTGCGCCTCCAGGGCCTCAATGCGGCCGTCCGGCGCGCCGCCCGGCGATGACGCCGCCATGGGCGCCGCCGCCGCGGCGCTCATGGCCGCGAGTTCGGCCGCGTCCAGCGCGCCGCACAGCAGGTGCAGGTAGCGCTCCTCGCGCTTGCCCGGGAGCCGGGGCAGTTCCATGACCAGGGCCGGCTCGCGGTCCATGAGCGCGCGGACCGCTTCGGTCAAGGCCGACAAATCCGGGAACTCGGCCAGGCGGGCGCTGTTGGTGCGCCGTTCGCCCAGGGTCTGGGGTCCGCGCAGCATGAGCACCGTGAGCACCGCCTGTTCCTCGCGGCTCAGGCGGTAGGTGCCGACCATCTTATGGTCTAGCGCTCGGCGCGCTCGGAAAAGGCGGCGTGGATCAGCCCCCGGCCGCGTAACTGGTTGGCCTGGTGTCCGACATCGCCGAGTTCCAGGCTCATCACCGGCTGTCGGCTGCTCTTCTGGTTACAGGCGCTGACCAGGGCGTTGAGGGTCAGTGGGTATTGTTCCGGGGTGGTGCGCTGTTTCTCCATCAGGCAGCCTAGCTGCCTATCGGACTTAGCGACCGGCGCTACCGCCTGAGGTCCTTAGGCGGGCTTTTGCGGTAAAAAAGAGACGGTTTTCGGCTAGAAACGCAGTGTTCCGCGGTGTTCCCCTGACTGCAGACGTAATACGGCCATCCGTTCGGCATGATCCGCGATGCGTCGTCGGTGAGATTGATCTGGTCATCCACCCGATGACC
>JADNEJ010000136.1 GCA_016292295.1 Candidatus Thiodictyon intracellulare | reverse complement strand
ATCCATGCCTTAGCGGAAGTCCGCCGGGGCCGTCGCGACCAACACGCGCAGCTGCGGGGTCAGGTGCTGCGCCAGGGGATAAAGGCCGCGGCCGTCTGTGCCAGATCGGCAGCGGTGGGGAGTGACAGTGACATCGTGGAACCTCCGGATCACCAAAAACGGGGCTCCTACGCTACCGGGCCAGGAACGGGATTTCATGCAGCCTTGCCGGCAGGACATAGCCGAGCAGGCCTTCCGCAAGGCGCTGGACAGCGCCCCCAATATGCCGACGGTGTGGAGTGCTCTGGGTATGGTGTTGGAGCGCACCGGTCGCACCGCCGAAGCCCTCTGGCGGCCTTCGACCGCGCCGTTGCGCTCAAGTCGGTCCCCGTTGGTCCAGGCGGAAGCCCTGGTCAATCGCGCGACGCTGCGCGAACGTACCGGCGATCACGCTCGATCGCCTGCCGGAGGCTGCCGGCGCCCTGGAGACCGCGGCCAGCCTCGACCCTAAGATATGATCGGTGTGGGATAACACGGGTACCTCCCTTGCGCCCGCGATTCATAGATTGACCAAGGCACCGAGTTCGACCACCCGGTTGGGTGGCAGGCCGAAATAGGCCGCCGGGTTACTGGCGTTACGAAACATGCCGATAAACATTTTTTGGCGCCAGATTGCCATTGGGATACCCCGGGACGGCACCAAGGTCTCGCGACCGAGGAAGAACGTCGTGGCTTGCGGATCGCAGCGGATGCCGGCGCTTTGCCAGGCCGCGATGACGTCCGGGACCTTGGGCGTATCCATGAATCCGATCTCCATCCGCGACTGATAGAAGCGGGCGTTAACTTGCTCGATCCGTACCCGCTTGTCCGGTGCGATATAGGGCTGACTTGAAACGGCCACGTTCAGAACGATCACGCGTTCGTGCAAGCATCGATAGTGCTTTAGGCTGTGCAGCAGCGAGTGCGGCACCTGTCCCAGGCGGCCCGTCAGGAAGACCGCCGTGCCGGACACGGTAGGGATGCTTTCTGCCTCAATCAGCGGCACAAAGAGCCCGAGCGACATGTTGTCGCGAGTCTGGTGCTCGATCAGCAGCGCACGGCCGCGGCGCCAGGTACTCATCGGGATGAAGACCAGTGCGCCGATAACCAGCGGGAGCCAGCCTCCATCGCTGAACTTGGGCAGATTCGCCCCAAAGAAGGCCAAGTCGATCACCAAAAAGACGCCGAGCACCAGAAAGGTCCGGGCCGGGCTCCAGCGCCACCGCCGCCGCGCCACGACAAACGCCAGGACGGTGGTGATGCTCATGGTGCCGGTCACCGCGATACCGTAGGCGGCGGCCAATGCCTGTGAACTGCCGAAGCTCAGCACCAGCACGACCACGGCAACAAAGAGCAACCAGTTGATCCCGGGGACATAGATCTGGCCACGCGTCTCATGGGAGGTGTGCAGAACGCACATGCGCGGCAGATAGCCGAGTTGGATCGCCTGGCGGGTGAGCGAAAAGGTCCCGGAGATCACCGCTTGAGAGGCGATGACGGTAGCGACCATGGCCAGCACCACCAAGGGCAGCAGCGCCCAGCCCGGCGCCAGTCGGAAAAAGGGGTTGTCGACCACCTCCGGATGGGTCAACAGCAGTGCCCCTTGGCCGAAATAGTTCAGCACCAGGGCCGGGAACACCACGACAGTCCAGGCCAGCCGCACCGGGGCGCGGCCGAAATGGCCCATGTCCGCATACAGGGCCTCGATACCGGTGATCGCCAGCACCGCGGACCCGAGTGAAAAGAACGCGAGCAGGGGGTGGTCGGCAAAAAAAGCGACCGCGTGCGTGGGTGAAACGGCGGCCAACACGCTGGGTTCCCCAGCAATGGCGCGAATGCCCAGAGCGCCGATGGTCAGAAACCATACCGCCATAATGGGTCCGAACCAGTCTCCCATCCGCCCCGTGCCGTGTCGCTGGACGGCGAAGAGTCCGAACAGGATCACCAGCGTCAAGGGTATCACCCAGTCGTCCAAACCCGGGGTGACCATCTCCAGTCCCTCGACCGCCGACAGGACCGAGATGGCCGGAGTGATAATCCCCTCGCCACAGAACAGTGCGGCGCCGAGCAGGCCCAACACGATCAGCCGTTGACCTAAGGGCTGATTCGCCAGGCGCCGCTGCACCAGCGCAATCAGGGTCATGATGCCACCCTCGCCGCGATTGTCCGCGCGCAGGATCAGCGTCACGTATTTCAGCGAGACCACGATCACCAAGGACAAAAACACCAAAGACAGCACGCCCAAGATGTTTTCATCATCAACCGGGACGGGATGGCGACCGTTGGCGAATACGGCATGCATGGCATACAGGGGGCTGGTTCCGATGTCGCCGTAGACGACGCCCAGGGCAGCCAAAGACAAGGCGCGCAATCGCCCGGACGCGGGCGGTTGGCCATTCAGTGAGAGGCTCATTGATTAAGGAGAAATTCCATAAACGAGCGAGGCTTTGCCTCACGATGTTGGCGGGTCGGCCGCGGTTTTTTCCGGGTCACCATGCCCGGGCGGCCCTGACCCCGATCAGATGACCCCGTGCGGGGTCTGCCTGCGGTAGCGACCGGCCGGTTGTTTTTTCTACGCATCCTCGACCGGGATCGCGGTCAGCTAACCCTGCAAGGTGGCGGCGATAGGCCCTGGATCGACGTCATGGGACCTGCGCCCGGTGAGGTTAGCCAAATTCGAGGCGCAACTCCACGGCATTATGTCGCAGTTGCACCTGCCCTACCCCGACCACGCCGGGAAAAATCGACGCCGCACCCGGAGCGAGGACCGGGGTCAAGTTGAGGCTCGTCCCTCAGCTTGACCTGGATAACTGAAGTTTCCTGGTTCTGAAACCCGCGCAGGCCAAAACACTTAGAGTCGGGAGTTTTCGTAGGGGTTTGCGTGGATCTCCGCAAACCCCTCGAAAATCCCCTCACCGCTACCCCCCCCGTCCCTCCGGTGCTTCCCTGGAAAAGCCGGAAACTTCAGCTGGATAACTGACGATGGTACTGGAAATCCTCACCGTCTAACGTTAGCCTGGTGCCACCCATCACAGCGAGTTTGCGCCATGTCCGACCACACCAACCACACCAACCACACCAACTGTGTCTTCTGCGGCATCGTTCGGGGAAAAATCCCGGCGATCAGGGTGCATGAGGACGCAGAGACTTTGGCCTTCATGGATATCCAGCCGGCCAGTCCCGGTCATACCCTGGTGATTCCAAAGATTCACGTACCGGATCTATTGGCAATCTCCGAGACTGACCTTACCGCCGTAATGATGATCGCTCAGCGCATTGCCCGGGCAGTGCACCAGGCGTTTGCCCCCGATGGCATCCGCATCATGCAGACCAACGGCGCGGCGGCCGGCCAGACCGTGTTTCACTATCATGTCCACATCATCCCGATGCAGGACGGGCAACGGATCGGTACCCATGGCCACGAGCAGGCCAAGCCGGAACAGCTCAAGACACTGGCGGCAAGAATTGCGGCTGCCCTTAGGTCTTGACCGGCAGATTTTCCACGCAGGTACACTAGCAGCCTATCGGACTTAGCGACCGGCGCCACCGCCTGAGGGCCTTTGGCGAGTTTTTGTTGTAAAAAAGAGACGTTTTTCAGCTAGAAACGCAGTTTTCCGCGGTGTTCCCCTGACTGCAGACGTAATAC
>JADNEJ010000635.1 GCA_016292295.1 Candidatus Thiodictyon intracellulare | reverse complement strand
GCCGCCGCGCCGGGGCCGCGTAGCGGACCAGACGGATTGGTTCCATGGTCCTCCAGGGTCCGCCCCGGCCCTCCGATTGCCGGTTGCGGCTGACACGATGATCGGGGTCGCCTAAAATGGCCAAAGTCGAGACCGTATTTTCTTCCGCGATACTCGGCGGAATTGAATCTGATTGAAATCCTTTGGCGTAAAATGAAATACGAATGGATTCCATCTCTGGATTACGTGAGTATGACTGCATTAGCTTGTACGATCCATCGAATAATATTCGTTCGGATCTGCGTTTAGAATTAAATTTGCGAAATAGATTTTGGCGGCATGGCGCTCCACAAATGTTTCCGTTGAGGTGCTTAGTTATCGAATCAATTGGTTACGCAGAATCTGACGGCAACTCACTGCGATTCTGGCAGGTGGGCGCCGAGATCTCCCAAATTTTGATGAGAAACCAGGCTGCCGGGGCTGGCTCAGAATCGGAAAATCGTAGCCAAACCACTGAATAAAAGCCATGTGCGTTTGCTACATAATGCCGGAGAAATGCTCTTTCTGGGATCAGGCGCGCGATACAGCGCCGCGAACCGGGCACGGCGCTGTATCGCGCTGCATCCACCAGCCAAGGTATCGGCGGCGCCGGTGGATGCGCTGCGCTTATCTACCCTACATCGTTGCCGAGACCACATCAGCCTTGCTCGCACCCAGACTTACCGTAGAACTGGACATGATAGCGCGAAGTCCGGACAATTAGACGCGATTCGCCGCCGCTTTCAGCCCATCCCGGGGAAGCGCCTGGCGCCAACCCGGCGGCCCTCGCCCCCCGCGACGGCCGCCCCGAACCCAGAACCTGCATGGGCACAACGGCGACATGGCAAGCATCCTGGTCCTCAACGGACCCAACCTCAACCTGCTCGGGACCCGGGAGCCGGGCCACTATGGCCAAGTTACCTTGGTCGTGATCGAGGAGCGACTGCGCACGCAGGCGCGCAGCAGCGGTTACGACCTGGACTTCGCCCAGAGCAACGCGGAGCATGCCCTGATCGAGCGGGTCCAGGCAGCCCCCGGCGCGGGCGTAGGCTTCATTATCATCAATCCGGCCGCCTTTACTCATACCAGCGTTGCTCTGCGTGACGCCCTACTCGCCGTCGCCATCCCTTTCATCGAGGTGCACCTATCCAACGTGCACGCCCGCGAGCCCTTTCGCCGCCACTCCTACTTCTCCGATATCGCGGTGGGGGTGATCAGCGGACTGGGCGCGCAGGGGTATGAATTGGCGCTCAGCGCAGCCCTTAACCGGCTGGCGCCGGCCACTCCCACTGAGAATCACTGAACATGGATATCCGCAAGGTCAAAAAGCTGATCGAACTCTTGGAGCAATCCGATGTGGCAGAGATCGAGATCCACGAAGGGGAGGAATCGGTGCGCATTAGCCGGCACGGCGGCACGACATCGCTGTTCATGCCTCACGCAATGACACAGCAGCCGGCGAGTGCCCCGAGCGCCCCCATCCCGGCCGTCGCTCTGGCCAAGCCCGGCGATGAATTTCTCGATGGGCTGGCCGGAGAGGTCGTGCGCTCGCCCATGGTTGGGACCTTCTACCGCTCCCCGTCGCCAGGCACCGGCCCCTTCGTCGTGGAGGGCCAACAGGTCAAGGCCGGCGACACACTCTGCATCATTGAGGCAATGAAGATCCTGAACCAGATCGACTGCGAGCGCACCGGCACGCTACGCCGCATCCTGGTGGATAACGGCCAGCCGGTGGAGTACAACCAGCCGCTGTTCGTCATCGAGTAAGGCGCCCTCGCGACCCCCGCTCGGGGCTACCCACGGCGATCCCGAGCGGGGACTTAAAGCGCGCCACGCCGTATCAGTTGACCACCGTCCACAGGCTACCACAGCATGCCAGCCATGATCGAGAAGATCCTCATCGCCAACCGGGGCGAGATAGCACTCCGTGTCCTGCGCGCCTGCCGCGAACTGGGCATCCGCACCATCGCCGTCCATTCGGAGGCGGACCGGGACCTAAAGCACGTCCTCCTGGCCGACGAATCGGTCTGCATCGGGCCGGCGCCGTCGCGCGATAGCTATCTCAACATCCCGGCCATCATCAGCGCCGCCGAGGTGACCGATACGGTGGCCATCCACCCCGGCTACGGCTTCCTGTCGGAGAATGCGGATTTCGCCGAGCGCGTGGAGCGCTCCGGCTTCATCTTCATCGGCCCGCGCCCGGAGACCATCCGCCTGATGGGCGACAAGGTCTCCGCCATCGCCGCCATGAAGGCGGCCGGCGTACCCTGCGTGCCGGGCTCCGATGGTCCCTTAGACGACAACGACAAGAAGCGCACCCTGGAGCTGGCCCGCAGCATCGGCTACCCTATCATGATCAAGGCCTCCGGCGGCGGCGGCGGGCGCGGCATGCGGGTCGTGAACTCGGAAGCGACTCTGCTCAACGCCATCTCGCTTACTCGGGCCGAGGCCGCGGGAGCCTTCAACAACGACATGGTGTACATGGAGAAGTACCTCGAAAATCCGCGCCATGTCGAATTCCAGATGCTGGCCGACCAGCACGGCCAGGCCATCTATCTGGGCGAACGTGACTGCTCTATGCAGCGCCGCCACCAAAAGGTGGTCGAAGAGGCCCCCGCCCCCGGCATCAGCGCGGCACAACGCACCGAGATTGGGGAGCGCTGTGCCCAGGCCTGTCGGGACATCGGCTATCGCGGTGCCGGCACCTTTGAATTCCTTTATGAGGACGGGCGTTTCTATTTCATCGAGATGAACACCCGGGTACAGGTAGAGCATCCGGTCACCGAGATGGTGACCGGGGTGGATATCGTGAAGGAGCAAATCCTGATCGCGGCCGGGGAGTACCTGCGCTACCGGCAGGATGAAATTGCGATCCGCGGCCATGCGATCGAATGCCGCATCAATGCCGAGCACTCCGAGACCTTCCGCCCCAGCCCCGGCAAGATCATCGAGTTCCACGCCCCTGGCGGACCCGGAATCCGTATGGACACCCACATCTACTCCGGCTATACGGTCCCCTCCCACTACGACTCCATGATCGGCAAGCTGATCACCCACGGCGAGGATCGGCATGTGGCGATCGCCCGCATGAGCAATGCGCTGCGCGAGACGGTCATCGAAGGCATCGACACCAACATCAAGCTCCAGCGCAGCATCATGCGCGACGCCGCCTTCGAGGCCGGTGGGGCCAATATCCATTACCTGGAGAAGAAGCTTGGGCTCTAGTGCCGCCAGGTGCAATTGTCCGAACCATCGGCGTAGGCCTTGATCACAAATTCACTCAAAGCCGGCCGGCTCATGTGGTTTTGCGCGCGTAAGATCATGTTCTGCAATGGAACGGCGACGCCGGGACTGAACCAAGGTGAGCGGAATTATGATCAAGGCCCAATTTCGGCAAGATCGACGAGGCCGAAGGGGTACAGTGGTTACAGCATCACCTAGGTTACTGCGCGGCGCTGTTACTGAGCGAGTGGTGAATTCTGGATGCCGACACGACGGTCAAGCCGCTCTATGGACATAAGAAAGAGGCGGTCAAGGGGTATAACTCACACAAGCCTGGCCGCCCCTCGCACACCTATGCTTTCTGGGCCTTCTGGTCAGCCTTGCCGGGCACGCGCTTGGGCTTCTTGTAGACGAAACCGAGGCGATG
>JADNEJ010000122.1 GCA_016292295.1 Candidatus Thiodictyon intracellulare | reverse complement strand
CGGGATCTCCCAGATTTCGGTGAAAAACCAGGCTGCCGGAGCTGGCTCAGAATCGAAAAATCGTAGCCAAGTCACTGAATAAATAGCCATGTACGTTTGCTACATAATGCCGCGAAAAGGTCTGGCAGCGGGCGCAGGCTTATGACGGTAGGTCCATCGACGTTTGGTGCTTATAGGACGAGAATACGATGCTGATGAATCCAGACTGCTCTGACGCTTGCCTCATCCCCGACCCCCTTCTACCTCCAGTGGAAAATAGTTTTAGCGACGACTTGCGCCAGGCGGTGGCGCTCGGGCGGCTGCGGGCGCTGGATCTGCACTTAGCCCGTCAACTAGGTGAATTGATCGGCGAGGCAACCGGACCGCGTCTGCTGGCCGCAGCCCTGGCGAGCCGGCAGGTGGGTGAGGGGGACCTGTGCCTGGACCTGCCCGGGCTGGCGGGGCGTGCGCCCTTCCCGGAGTTGCCGCGGCTCCTGGCCCCGCCACTGCCGCAGTGGCGGACCGACCTGCTGGCCTGGCCGGCGGTACAGTGCGCCACCGACACCCTGCCCGAGAGCGCGCACTCACCCCTGATTTTGGACGCCGCGAACCGGCTCTATCTGGGACGCTACTGGCACTTCGAGCGGGCGGTGGCGCAGGCCATCGGGGAGCGCGCCGCGGGCCTGGCGGCGGGGGTGGATCGCGGACGTCTGGCGGCGGGGCTCGCGCGTCTGTTCCCAGCGCAGCCGGACGACACCATCGACTGGCAGCGGGTGGCGGCGGCCATGGCCGTATTGCGGCCGCTGTGTGTGATCTCCGGCGGCCCCGGAACCGGCAAGACCCGCACCGTTACCGCCTGTCTGGCGCTCCTGATCGATCAGGCGCGCGCCCGGGGCAAGACCCTGCGGATCGGACTCGCGGCACCCACCGGCAAGGCGGCGACCCGCTTGACGCAGTCTATCCGTCAGGCCAAAGCGGCGCTGCTCGGCGACGGGGCACTGGACCCGGCAACCGCGGCCGCCATCCCCGAGGCGGCGGCGACCCTGCACCGGCTGCTCGGTACCAGGGCGGGGCGGGCCGCGCCGCGTCACGGGTCGGATAACCCGCTGCACTTGGACTTGCTGGTGGTGGACGAGGCGTCCATGCTCGACCTGCCGCTCGCCGCCCGGCTGCTGGCCGCCCTGCCCAGGGCCTGCCGCCTGATTCTGCTGGGTGATCGGGAGCAACTCGCCTCGGTGCAGGCCGGGGCAGTGCTGGCCGATCTCTGCGGGCGGGATCGCGAGCCAGAACGGTCCGCAACCTTGGCCGCGGCCCTGGCCGAGGTGGGTGCCTTGCCGACGGCGGCGGGCGCCGCCACCGGGCCCTTGCCAGCCCCTGAGCCTGCCGGCTCCTTGGGTCTCGGCGACGCCATCGCCCTGCTGCGCCGCGGCTACCGGTTCCTGCCCGGCAGCGGGATCCATGCCGTCTCTGTCGCCATCCAGCGCGGTGATGGTGCCGGGGTCGTCGCGGCCTGCGCAGCAGGCCACGCCGACGCCCGGCGCCTGGACCTGGACGGCGCCGGTCTCGCCGGCTTCATTGCTGGATTCGTGGTGCCCAGACACCGCCTGGTGATGGAGGGCGCCGACCCAGGCGCAGCCCTGGTCGCGCTTGGCCGCTATCGGGTGCTGTGCGCGGTGCATGACGGGCCCGCGGGGCTGCAAACACTCAACCGGATAGCCGAGCAGACCCTGGCCGCCGCCGGGCTGATCCGGCTCGCGGGCGGACTTTACGCTGGCCGACCGCTCTTAGTGACCGCTAACGACTATGACTTGCGACTCTACAACGGCGATGTGGGAATACTGCTGCCTGACCCCGCGGCAGGGGGAGAATTGCACGCCTGGTTCGAGACCGCGGAGGGCCTGCGGCGACTCTCACCCTATCGCCTGCCGGCGGTCGAGACGCTCTTTGCAATGACGGTGCACAAAAGCCAGGGGTCTGAATTCGATGAGGTGGTGTTGGTGCTGCCACCCCATGACAGCCGGGTGCTGACCCGGGAGTTGATCTACACGGCGGTGACACGTGCGCGCCGCCAGGTGACTCTGGTGGCCGATGCGCAACGCTTGGCGGTGGCGGTGCACCGACAGGTGCAGCGCTCGTCCGGCCTCTACGACGCCCTGTGGCCGGGATCGGCATCCGATACTCGGACTGAATAGGCGGCTGCGGCGGCGAAATTGTCTTATCTTGATCGGCGGGCCGCGCGACCGGGCCGGACGACCGCAAGGTCATCCGGCCCGCCGATCATTACTGCTTCGAGGTGATTCCTTCCACCGTGACTTCGACCCGACGGTTGGGTCCGTAGCAGGCAATCAGGGCCTCTCTGGACTTAGCAGCGGCGCAGTCGGCCAGGGTTACCTTCAACTGTGTCTTGCCGAAGCCCTGAGCTGTGATGTGCTCACTGGAGACACCATCGGTGACCAGTTGCTGGCGCACGGTATTGGCACGACGGTGCGACAGGGCCAGATTGTACTCCTCCGAGCCGATCGGGTCGGTGTGGCCGGCGACCCGGATGTCGTCATAGTTTGACTGTCCCAGGTCGCGAGCGAAGTTGTTGATGGTGGTCACGCCGGTGGGCGAGAGGTCGTGCTTGTTAAAGGCGAACAGGGTACCTGCGGACAGTTCCACGGTACGCTTCACCTTGGGGGGGGTGGCGCGCGAACCGAGCGGGATCACCACACCGGCGGTCACGATCGCGTCGCCGAGAGTGTGGCTTTTGACGACCCGGTTGGCGTAGTCGTTGTATTCGTAGCCGGCATCGATTCGGTAGCGTGCATCCATCCGGTAGCGTGCATCCATTCGGAAGGAGATCCAGTCGGTGATCGGGACGATAAAGCCAGTCCCGACCTCGCCCATGAAGCTCCACTGGGTGTCGGAAATACAGTCCCCGTTGTGATAGCCGCTGTGGGCGCACAACTCGAACTTGTCCTGGATGGCACCGATGCCGGCCAGGAGGAAGGGCTGGAACTTGCCGCGGCTAAAGAAGAGGAGCCCGTCCACGCCGATGTCGAACATCTTGTTCGTACCATCGACCTTGGTGATGGTGTTGTCCTCGTTGTCAAAGTACCAGCTGTTGGACAGGTCCGTGTAGGTCGCCCGCAGCTCCAAGTTGAACCATTGGCTCAGCGGCTTGCCGACGGCTAGACCGCCACCCCAGCCGTTGTTGACGTCGCGGTCTTTGTCGGCCCAGGTGTACATCGCGAAGGGCGCGATGTACCAGCGGTTGTCGTAGCTGAGCCCCGCGGCCTGGTAGTCGGCCTGGGCGATCGCGGTGAGAGGTGCGGCGAGCACGAGTGCAGATAGTGTACTGATTGCTAAGGTTTTCATGGAAAAATACTCCCACAAGGTGGAATTGGAAAAACACGCTAGATGTGCAGTTGCCGGGCGGCGTCCTTAGCAGTGCGGCCGAGCACGCAGTGCAAAATTAGCACATGTATCCACTAGTAGCCTGTCGGATTTAGCGGCCGGCGCCACCGCTTGAGGCCCTTGGACGGGCTTTTAGAGCAAAAAAGAGACGTTTTTCGGCTAGAAACGCAGTTTTCCGCGGTGTTGTCCTTAACTGCAGACGTAATACGGCCATCCGTTTCAGGTTCCACGTCAGGCAGACCAGCGTCCACTTGCCCGGGACGTTGTCCAGTCCACGGGTGAGAAATTGGCGGAAGCCCATCACCGAT
>JADNEJ010000478.1 GCA_016292295.1 Candidatus Thiodictyon intracellulare | reverse complement strand
ACCAAGTGCTGGCGTACGTCGACCTGCCGCTGCTAGCGCAGCGCCGACGACCGCGGCCAGTCAGTTTGCCTGCTCTGACGCTGATGGCGGCGTGACGGGCGTGGGCGGAGTTATGATCAAGGCCAGCAAGGCAGTTAAGAAACACAGGGAATATTGGGAAAAGCGCGGATTGACACTGTACTTTCTTCCGCGATACTCGCCAGAATTGCATCTGATTGAAATTCTTTGGCATAAAATGAAATACGAATGGATTCCATCTCTGGCTTACGTGAGCATGACTGTATTAGCTTGCGCAATTCATCGAATAATAGATTCGTTCGGATCTGAGTTTAGAATTAAGTTTGCGAATTAGATTTTGACGGCATGGCGCTCCACAAATGTTTCCGTTGAGGTACTTATCTGCCGCTGAACTATCCGCCGCAGTGGCACGACCACTATTACTCGGAACAGTACCTGCTGGCGGCCTTGATCAAAAATCCGCCCAAGGCCGGCCGGCCCATGTGAGTTTACGCGCGCAAGACCATGTTCTTAAAGAAAACGGCGACGCCGGGACTGAACAAGGTGGGCTGAATTATGATCAAGGCCTCTGCTGGCCGTCTTGCTGATGGCCGACGCAGGGCGGTGCTACGAGATCCTTCTGCCTTGCACCTTCATCGCCACGGATACTGAACTGCGCGGCGCGGTCGATGCCCTATGGGCAGGGGTCGCCCACGGTCACCAGGGCTACGGCAACGGGATCTAGCTGCGGGTGCGCGATGAGGGTGGGCAAGGCCCGGCCGGGTGAGTATCGGCACCGATGGTCTAGAATCCCGGGCCTACGGAGTATCGTGTCGGACTGTTGCGGGGGTGTTATGCGTTTCGTCTGGTGTTGCGGTGGTTTGGCGGCAGTATTGTTGCTCGGCGGGTGCGGCGGCGGCCGGTTCGCGACCGGCGACCCGGAGGACCTGCCGGTCAGTTGTGTTGCCAAGCCCGCGCGCGGCCATTGCGGGAGCCACCTGGTAAAGTATTACTACGACTACCGCAACAACCACTGCAAGCCGTTCAACTACAGCGGTTGTGGCGGGCGCGTGCCCTTCGAGACCCTGGAGGACTGCATCAACTACTGCGGGGCCGTCCCCTAAGGCGGTTTCCGGAAAACCCTGCACCAAAAGACGGGGATTCCTGTAGGGTGGATAAGGCGCGCGAGGACCTGGCAGACCGGGCACAGCGCTTGATCGCGCCGCATCCACCAAGCGTCGCCGTATCCACCAAGCGTCAATGGTGGATGCGGGCCTTGATCATAATTCCGCCCACCTTGTTCAGTCCCGGCGTCGCCGTCACCTTGCAGAACATAGTCTTGCGCGCGCAAACCCACATGGGCCGGCCAGCCTTAGGCGGATTTGTGATCAAGGCCGTGGATGCGCTGCGCTTATCCACCCTACCGAGGCCTACGCTGGGCTGGCAATTTCCGGACATCACCTAAATCCGAAAAAACGGCATTATGTAGCAACTGTACATAGTTATCGAATCAATTGGCTACGCAGAATCTGACGCCAACCCGCTCGCATCGCACTGAATTGCCGCCAGATTCTGCGTAGCCAATGACTGATCACACCGCGCCGACCTGGCGCCATGTACAGGTCTTGGTGACCGGCGCGCTGCTGGCCCAAGGTCCGCGCACGGTGGCCACGGTCCTGCTGGACACGGAACGTGTCTCAGCGTGCCACGCCCACTAGCAGGTGTCGCCTGGCCGCGACGAGCGACCGCCGCACCTCCCTACCGCCGCACCTCCCTGTTCAGCGCACGCGTCGGCACCGCCGTGGCGTTACGCGCGGGGCCGTCGCCCGACTGCAAAAATGGCCAAAGTCGAGTGCCACTCCACCCGCGGTGTCGCCGCAAGCCCAGCCGGCGTGGTCAGGGTCCGGGTGAGTCGGTAGAGGTCGGGACGCGGGCTCTCCAGGACCAGCCCCTCGCGCAATTGCGTCCCCAAGGGCGGATTGGCCGCAAGCTCCTGGGTCTTAAACACTAGACGCCGCTCCGTCCGGTCGGTGGCGGCCAGGTCGACCTGGCGCCGGCTGCGGACAAAGCGCTCGGCGAGCGTTAGGATCTCGTGATGGGTCAGTGACGTGTTCGACATATGTCATCCGCAACTCATGGGCGTCCATTGACGGACAATAGCGTCTTATGCAGCAGCCCCCTCATAGACCAGCGGCACCCGGCTGGTCACCCCGGTGAAGAGCGTGTAGGCAATGGTGTCGCTGGCCGCGGCCACGGCATTGGCACTGACCTGCCTGCCCCAGAGTTCCACCTGATCGCCGATGCGGGCTTGCGGGAGTTCGGTCAGGTCCACCGTCAGCATGTCCATAGAGACCCGGCCAATGAGCCGCGTCGGGCGGCCGGCGACCGCCACCGGGGTACCGTCGCGGGCGTGGCGGGGATAGCCGTCGGCGTACCCGGCCGCAACCACCCCCACCCGGGTCGGGCGCTCGCAGACGAAGCGCCCGCCGTAGCCGATCGCCTCGCCGGGCACCAGGTCGCGCACCGCGATCAGGGCCGACTCCAGGGTCATGACCGGGCGCAGCCGGGCGGCGGACGGGTGCCCATCCCCGAGGGGTGAGGCCCCGTAGAGCATGATGCCGGGGCGCACCCAGTCGGCGGCGGCCTGCGGCCAGGCGATGAGGCCGGGGGAACTGACCAGGCTGCGCGGTGCCGCGAGCCCCTCCCAAACCTCTGCGCAGAGCGCCAATTGCCGGCGGGTAGCAGGGTGGTCCGGCTCGTCGGCGCGGGCTAGATGGGTCATCAACACCAGCGGGCTAACCCAGGGGCAGTCAGCCAGGTCTGCGTAGGCAGCGGCGAAGGCGTCCGGTGTGAGGCCCAGGCGGTGCATCCCGGAGTCCAGCTTGAGCCAGCAGGCGAGCGGCCGCGCCGGGCGGGCCGCCCGTACCCACTCCAGTTGCTCGCGCTGGTGGACCGCCATGGCGAGGCGGTACCGGTCGACCAGCGGGATCTCGTCCGGGGTCATGACCCCCTCCAGCAGCAGGATGGGGGCCCGCAGCCCGGATTCGCGCAGTTCCAACGCCTCCTCCCGGCACGCGACCCCGAACGCATCGGCCACCCCGACCAGGGCGCGGGCCACCGGCACCACCCCGTGGCCATAGCCGTTGGCCTTCACTACCGCGACCAGGTGCGCCGACCCAGCCAGCCCCTTGGCAAAGCAAAAATTGCGGCGCAGGGCATCCAGGTCGATGCGGGCGCGGGTGGGACGGGCCATCGGGGTCTCCGTGAAGCGAAGTGATGCGTACCAAGGTGCGGCCCTTCGTCGGCCTAACCAAGCCGGCGCCCCGGTT
Source organism: Candidatus Thiodictyon intracellulare (assembly GCA_016292295.1). Classification (GTDB taxonomy): domain Bacteria; phylum Pseudomonadota; class Gammaproteobacteria; order Chromatiales; family Chromatiaceae; genus Thiodictyon; species Thiodictyon intracellulare. The sequence continues at coordinate 363 of JADNEJ010000478.1, read as the reverse complement.
CGGGTGCAGACGACCTATCGTTCGGGTACCCTGTCGTACTTAGCGGCAACGCGCAAGGCCCGTCCGCGGCACCACCAGAGATTTTTGACCACTATGTCTTTACCGTCGGAAAACTCCCCGCGGCCCTCGCCGGGCCGCCTCCTAGCAGCCTGTCAGACTTAGCGACCGGCGCCACCGCCTGAGGCCCTTGAGCGAGCTTTTATGGCAAAAAAGAGACGGTTTTCGGCTAGAAACGCACTTTTCCGCGCTGTTCCCCTGACTGCAGACGTAATACGGCCATCCGTTTCATGTTCTACGCCAGGCAGACTAGCGTCCACTCGCCCTGGACGTTGTCCAGTCCACGGGTGAGAAATTGGCGGAAGC
>JADNEJ010000214.1 GCA_016292295.1 Candidatus Thiodictyon intracellulare | reverse complement strand
CTGGCACTCACTCGGGTTGCTGAAGAAGCCTGCGCAGACTTCTTCAGCAACCCGAGTGAGTGCCAGAGCGACTTGCGCTCCTTGCTGACGGAGAACTTTGAAATGCTCGAAGCTACCACCAACCACTGGCGTGATCCGCGATGCGTCGTCGGTGAGATTTATCTGGTCATCCACCCGTGGACCAGGTATCGGGGCCTTGGTCTTGAGGTGTCACGAGGTGCTCGCTCGTCGTAGCGGCCTGAAAACATCCTTGGACGAGGCCCCGGGCCGGTGATTCTCCATACTCGTACAAGCTCGCGGGGGAGGCGACTTCTATCCTGACACCTGAGGCCACGGCAGGAACAACGCGGTCGTCTACCACCGTGTTGACATCGGTCCCCGTGCGGCCCAGATTCGGGGGTCAACACTCACACCGGACCCTGACCGATGGACTCACTGGAACAAACCGCCGCCCGCTTCGCCGCCCTGGCCCCCGCCTGCGACTACTGGACGCTGCGTCTGGTCGAGGAGTCGTCCGAACACCTGGAGGTCCGCCAAGGGGTGGTGGAGCCCAGCTCCCTGGGCGAGTTACTAGGGGCCATGGTCACGGTGGTGGCCGGCGGCGGGGTCGGCTACGGAGCGACCAGCGACCTCAGTGCGGCGGGCCTGCGGGCGGCGGCCATCGCGGCACTGGGCTGGGCGGCGGCCCACGCCGAACTTGGCCTCTTCGATGGGGCCATCTACCCACGCAGCGGCCTGCGGGCGCAGTACCGCTCGCCGGTGGTGGAACCCTGGGACTCAATCGGTCTGGCCGACAAGCTTGACCTGCTCCAGGACGCCAATGCGGCCCTGGAGATCGATGAGCGCATCGTCGACTGGTCCGCCTGGCTCGCCTGGCGCCGCGTCCGGCAACTGTTTCTGACCAGCGACGGGGGCCGCATCGAGCAGATCTGGGAGTCGGTGAGCCCGGGCTTGGCGGCGGTTGCCAACCTGGGCAGCCAGACCCAGCACCGTCACGGGGGCGGGGCCGACTGGTCCCAGCAAGGTGGGCTTGAGCGGATCAGGGCCGCTGGCCTCTTAGCGGACGCGCCCCGGGTGGCGACGGAGGCCATCGCGCTGCTGGACGCCCCCGAGTGCCCGTGCGACACCCGGGATCTGATTCTGACCCCGGGCCAGATGGTCCTACAGATTCACGAGAGTATCGGGCATCCGCTGGAGTTGGACCGCATCCTGGGCGACGAGCGCAACTATGCCGGGACCAGCTTCGTGACGACGCAGATGTTCGGCACCTATCGTTACGGATCTGACCTGCTGAACGTCACCTTCGACCCCGGCGTACCCGGCGAACTCGTCACCGGCGCCGCGGACGACGACGGTACCGCGACCCGGCGCGAGTTCCTGATCCGCAACGGACTGCTGGAGCGTCCTCTAGGCGGGCGGCTGTCGCAGGCGCGCAGTGGGCTCGCCGGGACTGCGAACGCCTGCGCCTGCGCCTGGGACCGGCCGCCGATCGATCGGATGTGCAATATCAACCTGGAGCCGGGGGAGGGGAGTTTGAACGACCTGATCGCCCGGGTGGAGCGCGGCGTACTGATGGACACCAACCGCTCCTGGTCCATCGACGATAGCCGCAACAAGTTCCAGTTCGGCTGTGAGTGGGGGCGGCTGATCGAGGAGGGGACCCTCAAGGGGCTAGTGCGCAACCCTGGTTACCGCGGCCTCTCGGCGGAGTTTTGGCGCAGCCTGGACGGGGTCGGTGGGGCGGATACCTGGCAGGTGCGCGGGGTGCAGAACTGCGGCAAGGGCGAGCCGAACCAGGCGGTCTTTGTGGGACACGCCACGCCGCCCAGCCTCTTTCGTAACGTGGACGTCTTCGGGGGTGACGAGTGAATCAGGAAAGCTTCTATCGGCTCGCCTCCCGGCTCTTCGAGCAGCTCCAGGGCGCGGAACATCTCTTCTGCGGCCTGGGTTGCGAGTCGTCCGACTTTGTCCGGCTCAACCAGAACCGCATCCGCCAGGCCGGGGCGGTGCGCTCGGCCAGTCTCGGGCTCAACCTGATCGACGGGGATCGGCAGGCACAAGCGTCCTGTGATCTGAGCGGCAACTTGGACGAGGATCTGGTCCGCGCCCGTCACCTGCTGGGGCGGCTGCGCGAGCGCATCGTCCATGTGCCGGTAGACCCCTATCTCAACTTCTCGACCGAGCCTTCAGGCAGCGAGCGCTGGGTGGGCAATGACCTGCCCGACGCCCGCGCCGCGGTGTCTGAGGTCATCGCGGCCGGCACTGGTCTCGACCTCGTCGGCATCTGGGCCTCCGGTCAGGTCCAAGAAGGCCTGGTCAGCTCCATCGGTCACCGCCACTGGTACGAGGGCCGGAGCTTCAATCTAGACTGGAGCTGCTATCTAGAGGCGGACAAGGCTGTGAAGGCGGGCTACAGCGGGCTCACCTGGGAGCCGGCGGTGCTGGCCGGCAAGCTCGCGCAGATGCGCCAAGGCTTGGCGGTGATGGGCCGCCCTGCACGGACCATCGCGCCCGGGCGCTACCGGGCTTATCTGACCCCGTCGGCGGTGGCGGAGCTGATGAACATGTTCGCCTGGGGCGGGTTCGACCTCAAGAGCCAGCGCACCCGTCAGACCCCCTTGCTGAAGCTAGTCCGCGGCGAGCGCGCCTTCGACCCCCGGGTCAGCATCCGCGAGGAGCCGGACCGGGGACTGACCCCCACCTTCACGCCCGAGGGCTTCACGACCCCCGACCGGGTCACCCTGATCGAGGCCGGGCGCTTCGGCCACTGCCTGGTGGATGCGCGTGACGCCAAGGAGTATGGCGAGCCGGTCAACGCCGCGGGCGGGGCGCCGCAGTCTGTGGGGCTCGACCCGGGTGAGCTTGCGCAATCGGAACGTCTGACGCGACTCGACACGGGACTGTGGATCGGCAACCTCTGGTACTGCAACTGGTCGGACCCCAACGACTGCCGCGTCACCGGCATGACCCGCTTCGGCACCTGGTGGGTAGAGCACGGCGAGATCGTGTCCCCGGTCAAGGTCATGCGCTTCGACGACAGCCTTTATCATCTGCTCGGCGACCGGCTGGAGGGGCTGACCCGCGAGCGCGAACTCCTGATGGACCCGGGGACCTATGAGAGGCGCAGCACCGAGAGCGCGCTGTTGCCGGGGATACTGGTGTCGGGGATCGAGTTGGCGCTTTGATTCATTTCGATTGCCGGCGTCCGGTCCGCACAGCGGAACCTACGGTGTGGCTCCGTCCGTAGGGTCCGCTGTGCGGACCAACGGCCTCGCGGCGAGGAAGGCGGCTGGGACCCATGCCATGGCTTGCCGATGGCTTCCAATCGCCCTAGACTAGCATTTGTAGCACGTAAGACAAGGGCCATTGACCATGCAAGAGATCGTCCTTACTCAGTGATCTGAATGAGCTTCGGATTATCACTGATCTATTTGAATTTCAGCGAGATAAAGTTAAAATGGCGCATTCCTGCGACTCACTCCGTAGGTAACATGGTGCGACGGCTGATCATTGCGAAATCGGAGGCTGATTTTACCTCGACTTTGGCCATTTTTGCAGTCGGGCAACGGCCCCGCGCGTAACACCACGGCGGTGCCGACGCGTGCGCTGAGCAAGGGGTTGCGGCGGCCGCTCGTCGCGGCCAGGCGTCACCCGCCAGTGGTCGTGGCACGCGGGGACACGCAGGGGAAGGCAGGCGGGGCATCAACAGTGTATGT
>JADNEJ010000226.1 GCA_016292295.1 Candidatus Thiodictyon intracellulare | reverse complement strand
GAGCAAGCCGAGTACGAGGCGAAGCGCGCGGCGCGTGCTGCCCGCGTCGCGGCCATCGGCAAGAAGCTTGGCGGCACCGCCCCCAAGGCCCCGACACTGCGTCCACGAGTGGATGACCAGATCAATCTCACCGACGACGCATCACGGATCATGCCCTGGGCCTGGAGCCGCAGGGCGTCGCCGTTGCGCAGACCGGCGGGGCCCGGGTCGTAGCCGGTGTCGACTGGTTTCATGCCCAACACCCGGTGTCCTTGCGCCTGCCAGGCTGCCATTAGCCCCAGGCTGATCTCGGTCTTGCCACAGTCGGTGTCGGTGCCGGTGATGAAGACCTCGCTCATGCCGTCAGATCCAGCCACCGGCGACCGCCGATGGCGCTCAGGGGGACACCGATGCCGCCGTCCACGGGCTTTTGCAGCGGCGCCCAGGCGTACCCGTAGACCACCTCGTAGGTGGCGGGCAGGCGTCCGTCGGCGTGGCGCTCGCGCTCGTAGGCGGCGGTGACGGCGGCGAGGCGTCGCGGGCCGGTGAGCCCGCGGAGACGCGCGGCGGTGGCATTGTGGGCGCCGATGCTCTTCAAATCGACCATTAGGTCTAGGAAGCGCAAATAGGTGACCGTCAACCGCTCGGTGTCCATCACCGGGTCGGCGAAACGCGCCTGCACCAGGGCGTCGCCCAGGTCGTGCATGTCCGGGAAGGGGCTGACGTGGGTATGGCCGTCCACGCCGGACCAGGCCCCGCGCAGCTCCTTGAGGGTGTCGGGGCCGAAGGTGGTGAACATTAGGAGCCCCCCGGGGCTCAGAACCCGCAGGCATTCGGCGAAGACGGCGGCGGTGTCGTTGCACCACTGGAGGGTGCTGCTGGAGACGATCAGGTCGGCGGCCCCGTCGGTTAGCGGCAGACGTTCGGCGTCGGCGCACAGGCACAGGGGCCGGCGCAGCCAGGTGCCGCGGCGGCGCGCCTGGAGCAACATCGGGTAAGCGAAGTCGAGTGCGATCACCCGCGCCTTGCGGTAGCGCCGCTGCAGGGGGCCGACTGCGTAGCCGGTGCCGGTCCCCAGGTCCAGGACCCGCCGCGGGTCCAGGCGCACATAGTTGAGCCGCTCCAGGAGCTGGTCGGCGATCTCGCGTTGTAATACGGCCGCGGCGTCGTAGCCGGCGGCGGCATACTCGAAGGCGCGGCGGGCGCGGGCCTTGTCGATGGGGGCTTGGCTCATATGGTCTTTCCCAGTTCATCCCAATGCCGACAGTTGCTCACGCCAAAGCGCCAAGCTCGCCAAGAAATACAATAAGGATAGATCCAGTGTTCGAGCTACCCACGAAATTAATAGCCCAAGGGTGACAACTCATTGAAACACCTTGACGAGCTTGGCGCCTTGTTGTGGCATTTGTTCTTTCCCGGTTCATCGATCCAGTCGCGCGAGGAAGGAGGCGATGGCGTCCGCGCACTCCCGCGAGTGGGACAGGAAGGGGGCATGGGCGGCGCCCGCGATGACTCGGGTCTGGGCGGCCGACATCAGGCACTCGACCCGCTCGCCGACCGCCGGGGGGACCAGAGAGTCATGGTCGCCGAAGAGCCACAGGGACGGGCAGCGGATGTCCGGCAGGGGGCCGCGCAGGTCTTCATCGCGCAGCAGTTCCAGTCCTAGAGCCAGGGCGGCCGGGTCGGCGGTGAGCCCCTGGGCCAACTCCCGACGCAGGGTGCGCAGGACCTCTTGGGCCTGGTTGCTGCCGCGGACCTGGAGCGCCAGGAAGCGGTCCAGGGTGCCGGCCGGGTCCGCCAGCAGCCCGTCCTGGAACTGCTCCAGGGCCGCCTCCGGCACCGCCGGGGTCCAGTCCACGGCGCGCACGAAGCGCGGTGTGGCGGTGATCATGATCAGGGCGCGGACCCGTTTGGGCGCCCGCAGAGCGGCGGCTAGGGCTACCAGCCCGCCCAGGGACCAGCCGAGCCAGACCGCCCGCTCGGGAGCGACGGCCAGGCAGGCGTCCGCCCAACGCCACAGGGCGCCGGTGCCGGGGCCCAACTGGGGCGGGAAGGGGCTGTCACCGTGACCGGGCAGTTCAATGCGGTGCTGGGTGAGACCCGGGCCCAGGTCCGCGGGCAGGCTGTCCCAGATGGCGGCGTTCATGCCCAAGCCGTGGAGCAGTACCAGGTTGTTGCCGGAGGGCTCATCAGTGCCAAGCAGGTCGGTCAGGGTGTGCATTGTCATAGCTATCCAGCGTTGTGTTTGCGTTGCGGCTTGGTACCGCGAAGCGGAATACTCAATACTCGATTCCAGTCTGGCGATAGCGCAAGCGGGCCTTGATCACAAAGCCGGCCGACCCATGTGGGTTTGCGCGCGCAAGACCATCTTCTGCAAGGGAGCGGCGACGCCGGGATTGAACAAGGTGGGCGGAATTACGGAATTATGATCAAGGCCGCGCAAAAGCCAAGAGATTAGACAGGATTAACAGGACTGAAGTTTCCTGGTTCTGAAACCCGCGCAGGGTCAAATACTTGGCGCGCAGAGTCAAACACTTGGGGTCTGGAGTTTTCGTAGGGATTTGCGTGGATCTCCGCAAACCCCTCGAAAATCCCCCCACCGCTACTCCCCGCCCCTCCGGGGCCCCCTGAAAAAGCCGGAAACTTCAGTATACCTAAACGATAGCAATTTTCGGCTTTTTATTCCTGATAATTTTGAAATTCTCAGCGAGAAGCGTTCAGAGTAGCGGGGCACATGCATCAAGTTCACCAAAGAATTTCTTGCAGGCACCTCGAAACGTTTCAAACGTGTCGTAATATTGATTGTAAAGCATTTAGCGTTTGAAAAATTTCCAGAAGCGCTTAATTAAATTAAGATTTGGACAATAGGGCGGAAGTGGCTCTAATTGGATTCGCGATGTCGTCAGATACGCGGTAACCGCTTTCGACTTGTAGTAACGGGCGTTATCGCAAATAATGAGGAGGGATGCGGCCGTCGGGTTCCCTTGCTCAAGCTGTTTAAATAAGGTGATCGTAGACGCGGCGTCGATGATCTCATCAAATCGGACCTCTGCGCTCAGCGATTGAACATTGATCCCACCGTTAATGTTAAGTCGCTGGCGACCCGTATTGCTCTAGATCGGGTGCTCCTTTCTGCGCTTGATCCAACCGCATCCGATCACCGGGTTATGTTGCGGATAGGTCGTACCCACGAAATAGATCGCGTCACATTTACTCGACTTTGGCCATTTTAGGCGACCCCGATCATCGTGCCAGCCGCAACCGGCAATCGAGGGGCCGGGGTCCGCACGGCGGACACTGGAGAACCATGGAGCCAATCCGTTTGGTCTGCTACGCGGCCCCGGGGCGGCGGCCGGGCATGTCGCGTGCTGCCGCTCAGGCAGTCGCGGCCAGTTGCGCGAGCACGCGCTCTCAGGGGGGGCGGGAAATTACCACCTGATCCTGATACACGAGCGAGTTGACGTCATTCCCCTCGGCCCAGATGGTGCAGCGTACGAGCGCCAGGCAGTCAGAAAAGGTGGTCTGCGGCTTGAAGGTGTCCTTCCGATAAGGCTGCATGAAATCCCGTCCCTGGCCCGGTAGCGTAAGAGTCCCGTTTTTGGTGATCTGGAGGCTCCACGATGTCACTGTCACTCCTCGCCGCTGCCGATCTGGGACAAACGGCCGCGGCCTTTACCCACTGGCGCAGCACCACGCCCGTGGGCGCGCGCATTCCCACGGACCGCTGGGCACAGGCGGTGGCACTG
>JADNEJ010000261.1 GCA_016292295.1 Candidatus Thiodictyon intracellulare | reverse complement strand
TCGCGCAACTGGCCACGACTGCCTGAGCGGCAGCGCGCGGCATGCCCGGCCGCCGTGCCGGGGCCGCGTAGCGGCCCAGACGGATTGGCTCCATGGTCCTCCATGGGTCCGCCGCGCGGACCCTGGTCACCCGATTGCCGGTTGTGGCTGGCACGATGATCGGGGTCGCCTAAAATGGCCAAAGTCGAGTATAACGTACTTACTTAATTTTTTTAATGAATATATAATGCCTGACCCGCACCCCTCCGCCATCGCCGCGGACGCCCGCATCTTGCTGGTGCGACTCTCGGCCATCGGCGATGTCGTGTGCGCCTCGCCCCTGGTGGCAGCGCTGCGCCGCGCCTGCCCCCAGGCCCATATCGCCTGGCTGGTCCAGCCGGAGTGCCGCGCCCTACTGGACCACCACCCGGACCTGGATGAAGTGATCGTCTGTCCCATGGGCCACTGGAGGCGGCTGTGGCGCCAGCGCCGCTTCATCGCATTGGGCCGGTGCCTGCGGGCGATGCGCGAGACGCTGCACGAACAGCGCTTCGACCTGGCCCTGGACCTCCAGGGGCTCGGTAAGAGCGGGCTCCTGACTCGGCTGTCCGGGGCGCGCGAGCTCATCGGCCTGGGCTCCCGAGAGGGCAGCGCCTGGCTGATGACCCGCACCGTCGCACGCGGCGGGGAGCAGCGGCGCATCGGCTCCGAGTACCTGCACCTGTCGCAGACCTTGGGGCTGCCGACCGACCCCTTCGAGATGGTCGTCCACTATGACGGGGCGGCCGCTCGCAGTGCCGACGAGACCCTGATCCGCGAGGGCCTGACCAGCGGCGCTGCGCTCCTGTGCCCCTTCACCACCCGCCCCCAGAAGCATTGGTTCGAGGACCGTTGGGCAGACCTGGCGATCCGCCTGCGCCGCGAACTGGGGCTGACCTCGGTGCTGCTCGGCGCTCCGCGGGACCGGGCCGCGGCGGACCGCATCAATGACAGGGCGGCCGAGGGGAGCGGCGATGAGAGCTTGGAGCGGATCAGCGACGCGACCCAGCCGCCGCTGGTCAACCTGGTGGGTCAGACCAGCCTGATGGAGGCCGCCGCCCTGATTAAGCGCGCCGCCCTGGTGGTGGCGGTCGACACCGGGCTGGGGCACATGGGCATCGCCGCCGGCACCCCGTCGCTGTTGCTCTTCGGCTCCACCTGTCCCTACCTGGAAACCACCCGCGCCAACGCCCGGGTGCTCTACCATCGGCTGTCCTGCTCGCCGTGCCGACGCCGCCCCACCTGCAAGGGGGATTTCACCTGCATGAAGGCCCTGGGGGTCGGCGAGGTCCTGGCCGCCGCCCGGGTAGTGCTCGGGACCGCGCCTTGAGGGTCCTGCACGTCGAGGGCGGGCGACACCTCTACGGCGGTGCCTTTCAGGTCTTGCACTTGCTGCGGGGCTTGCACGCGCGTGGCCAAGAGAACCTGCTCGCCTGCCCCGCCGGCTGCGCCCTGGGGGACGCCGCGATGTCGGTCGCGCGGGTCCGGGGACTACCGATGCACGGCGACGCGGACCTGCTGCTAGTGCCGCGCCTGGCCCGGCTGATCCATGACGAGCGCCCGGACCTGGTGCACCTGCACAGCCGCATCGGAGCGGACCTGATGGGGGGGATCGCGGCGTGTCTCACCGGGGTGCCGGTGGTTCACACACGAAGGGTGGACAATCCGGAGCCGCGGTGGCTGGTCGCGCTCAAATACCGGCTCCATGACCGAGTAATCGCCATCTCCGAGGGCATCGCCCGGGTGCTGCGCAGCGAGGGGCTGCCGGCGCAGAAGCTGCGGGTGGTGCGCAGCGCCGTGGACTGGCAGCTCTATGCCAGACCCTGCGATCGGGCGGCGGTGAGGGCGCGCCTCGGGGTGCCAGCCGCGGGCCCCTGGCTCGCCGTGGTCGCCCAGTTGATCGAGCGCAAGGGCCATCGGTTTCTGCTGCGTGCCCTGCCGCCGCTGGTGGCGGCGCACCCGGGACTTGTGGTATTTTTCTTCGGCCAGGGTCCGCAGGATAAGGAGCTGGTGCGCGAGATCCTGGCACTGGGGCTCAGCGCCCATGTGACCCTGGCCGGCTTTCACGACGACCTCGACGAGATCCTGTCCTGCCTGGATCTGCTGGTGCACCCGGCCCTGATGGAGGGGCTGGGCGTCGCACTGCTCCAGGCGGCGAGCGCCGGGGTGCCGATCGTCGCGAGTCGCGTCGGGGGCATCCCGGAGGCGGTGCGGGACGGAGAGAACGGACTCCTGGTACCGCCTGGCGACGTCGCAGCCCTGGGCGCGGCACTCGCCGCCCTGCTGGCCGCTCCGGCGCGCCGTCAGGCCCTGGGCGCCGGGGGTCGCGCATTGATGGCGCGGGAGTTCTCCATCGACGCCATGGTGGAGGGAAATCTTGCGGTTTATCGGGAGCTGTTGGGGTGATCGCCGACATGACCGAGCGCCCGGCCGTCAGCATTCTGGTTTACCACCAGGTGGGCGATTTCAAGGCGATGCGCAGGCATCGCGCCAACTACTGCGACCGGCGCCGCTTCACCCGCCAGATGGCCCTGCTCGCCCGGCTCGGCTATCGGGTGCTAGACCTGGACACGGCGCTCGACTGTCTGGTGGGCGAGCAGCCGGCGCCCGCATGCGCCGTCGTATTGACCTTCGACGACGGCTACGAGAGCTTCGCGCAACAGGCCCTGCCTGTGTTGCAGGACCACGATTTCCCGGCCACCGCCTATGCCATCAGCGGTGGGCTCGGGCGCCGCGCCGAGTGATTTGCCGTGGAGCCCGGCCGCCCCATCCCGGACCTGATGTCCGCGCAGCGGTTACGCGAGGTCCACGCGGACGGCATCACCATCGGCTCCCATACGGCCAATCACACCAAACTCCGCCGGGCCAGCCGGGTGGTCCTGCGCCAAGAGTTGCGCGACAGCAAAGCGGCCCTGGAGGACATCCTGGGGGAGTAGGTCCGGCACCTGAGTTACCCCTACAACAGCTTCAACCGCGACACCGTGCACGCGGCCGCGCATGCCAGCTATGCCAGCTATGCCAGCTATGCCAGCGCGACCATCTGCCTGCGCGGCGTCGCGACGGTCTCGGACCACCCGCTGGCACTGCCGCGGCTGGCGGTCTCATTCGGCGACCGCCTGCTTGCCTACTGGTGGATACTCCTCCTCGCGCCCGCGTGCGCACCCGCCCTGGTCCAATGGTGCCGCCACTTAGCCGACGAACCGAGGTATTTCAGGCCCTTGGAGACAGACCCGGCATACAGCGGCCCTGAATCTTCGCAAAACGCTCTGTCTGCGAATGCACGCGACCAGGGCCCAATGCCGTCAACTTAAGCACCGCGCGACCCCAGGCTGGACGTCGCGTCCTCCCGGCGCCGCGCTAGGCCAAGCATCCCCGCAGGATGGGTAGAGCGCAGCGAAACTCATCATCCTAAAAGCAGCAGTAGGTGCCCGCCGCGGGCCGTTCCTGGCCCGCGGACGGGTACACGCTGAGGCGGCCTTGAGCATAAATCCGCCCAAAACCAAGCATTGAAGTCGGGCACAAGCGTCGAATTTTTTGATAAAAAATCATAATTTTCATTTACTTTGATGTGAGAACCAACCAATGGTAGTAAAAAATGTCCGAAGGCCCTGCCGCGAAAAACTTTAGCCCAGATGCCGGGCGTTCGCCACCCATCCGTTGCTGGTTGGCGAGCGGCGGTGCATGGTGAAGCACCGCGCACGTCTGGAGC
>JADNEJ010000440.1 GCA_016292295.1 Candidatus Thiodictyon intracellulare | reverse complement strand
TCAGGGGAACACCGCGGAAAACTGCGTTTCTAGCTGAAAATAGTCTCTTTTTTGCCACAAAAGGCCGTCCAAGCGCCTCAGGCGGTGGCGCCGGTCGCTAAGTCCGACAGGCTGCTAGCGCTGCGCGGCGCGCGTCCCGCTGGCTCGCGCAGCGGACCCTAGTCGCCGAAGGCTTTCCGGGCCGCGTTGATATCCACGGACTCGACATACTGCTGCACCGCCGTGCCGTCAGGCAGGCCGCTGCTCTTGCCCTGGATCAGGATGCGGTTGCCGATCATGAGCGTCACCTCATAGTTGCTGGACTGCGGGTCGTGCTTGATGATGCCCTGCTGACCCTTGAAGGCGTAGGGCTTGGCGCTAGGCTCGACCTGCATCATGAAGGGTGAGGCCAGGAACATGGTCAGCATGGGCAGCAGGAGGGAATCTGCCGTCACGGTGAGTTTGACCTCACCGCCCTCCGGACGGAAGTAGCGCCGGGTCAGGTTGGTGCCGGCAATCATGCTGACAATTCCGGCCGTCTCGGACTGGGCGGGATCGGCCTGCCAACCGGCCAGGGGCGCCGGCAGCAAGTTCAGCAGGCGCGCCGTCTCCTGCTCCTGGATCTTGGCGACGGCGAAATTGAGGCGATTGACGGCGTTGCGCAGGTCGCCGGTCTCGTAGGCCTCGCGGGCGGTGCTGAGTTGATCGGTCACCTCGTCCGCCCACGCTGCGGCTGCGAGGGTCAGGAGCGCGGCGAGGGCGGCGTTGCGCAGGGTAGCGTGCTGCATCGGGGGTCCTCCGGTTGGGTCCTGGTGGCGGATCATTATGGCGCGGATCCGCTGCGGGCGCCGGGATTTTGAACCTCCAGCCCGGGGCTGTGGGTCCGGCACCAGGGCCACTTGGCCGCGGCATCGGGCGCTCCGGGCGCTGGCGCGGCGCCGACTCTGACCTTATCATAGCCGCGTCCGATCACCACGATGCCTGGTCACTGACCCGGCGGGTCGCGATCCAGCGCGAGCCGCGGCCGGCCACAAGGATGGATCACGATGCCCGAAGACAGTCAACTTTTGGATGCGAAGATTATTTTCTTTGGTTGCGACCCGCCCCTGCGCGCGGCGCTGCAAGCCCACGCGACCGCGTACGTGCTCGATCTCAAGAGTGTTCAAGCCGCGGCTGGCCTGATGTTCGCAGCGGCTACCCTCAGGCCGCGGGTCCTGATCCTGGAGGCCGACTGCCTCCCGCCGGGGCGCTCGATTGCTGCCATCCTGGAGCGGCTGGGGCAGGTCAGCGGTACCAGTCCCCGGTTAATCTGTCTGGTGTCCCATCCGCAGTCCGCCGGAGCATCCGCCGCGTTCGGCGGCGCAACCAGTCCCCCGGCGTTTGCGACCTTCCAGGCCCCGTTCGACGCAGCGCCGTTCGACGCGGCGCGCATCTGTGCTCGGGTCAACGAGGCACTGGCGCGGCACAGCAACCGAGCGCGGCGTGTCCTGGTGGTGGATGCGGTGCCCGCGGAAAGCGACGAGATCGTTGCCACCTTGAGTGCCGCCGGCCTGCTGGTGGAGCGGCTGTCTGACCCGCAGAGGGTGATGGCGGCGCTGGAACAGACCCCCGCGGACCTCATCCTCTTAGATCTGAATCTACTTCAGGATGCCAGCCGGTCGCTGACGGCCGCGATTCGCCGCCATGAGTCGCACCTTGCCGTGCCGATCATCTTCCTCTCGGGGCTGGTCGCGGCGGGCCATCAGGGGGATGTGTTGCGCCTGGGCGACGACGAGTATCTGGCGCGCCCGGTGGTGAGCGAGCGGCTGTTGACGGCGGTCTTTGAGCGTCTCGCACTTACAGCGGCCGGGCCCCGCGCGGCACCCGACGCTTCTGGAGAGGGCGCCCCGGCGTTGCGTTACACCCAGTTGATCAAGCGCCTGGATCATACCATCCGCGACCGATCCAGGCCCGCGGACGCTCAGGCGGTCCTGTTCATCCGGGTCGATGAGGTCCCGGCGTTCGGACCACCGGATGCAGACGCGCGCGAAGCGCTCGATGCCACGCTCATCGAACTGGTCCGGCAGAGCGCGAGCGCCGCCCAGCACGGCGTCGCGCGGTACGAGGACGGGGTCTGCTCCTGGGCGCGCTGTCAATCCGATTCGCAGATTGGCCAGCGTCACCGACCGCGAGGACCTGCTCGGTCTGATCGCCCGCCGCCCGATCGGCACGGCCAAGCTGGCGTGGGACCTGATCGGCCGGGCGCAGGGCGCACAGCTTAGGTCCTTGGTCGAGGCTCTGCACCGACTGCACGTCTGGGGGATCGAGGACTCGGAGGTGATCGGGTGCGTCTGGTCCAGCGGGGTGGACTACATCCAGGGTAACTTCGTCCAGTTCCCTGAGGAAACACTGAATTTTCAGTTCCACGCGGGTGTGGTCGAATGAAGCTGCTGGCCCTCGACACCTCCGGGGATACCTGCTCCGCCGCCCTTTATCTGGACGGCGCCATCGAGCAATGTCTGGAATCGGCCGCGCGTCGGCATGGGGCACTGATCCTGCCTATGATGCAGTCGCTGCTCGCGGGCGCCGGGATCGGCCTTGGGGCCCTGGATGTGATCGCCTTTGGGCGCGGACCTGGGTCCTTTACCGGCGTGCGCATCGCAGTGGCGGTGGCCCAGGGCGCGGCCTTCGGCGCGGGGCGGCCGACGGTCCCGGTCTCGACCCTGGCCGCCCTGGCGCAGGGAGAGTTCCGGCGGAGCGGCCGGCGGCGCCTGCTGGCGGCCCTGGACGCGCGGATGGGGGAGGTCTACTGGGGCGCCTACGAGGTCGGCGTCGATGGTCTGGCGACGGCCTGCGGCGCTGAGTTGGTGTCTGCGCCGGGGGTGGTTCCGGTGCCGGTGGGTGGCGGCTGGTGCGGGGTCGGACCCGGTTGGGCGTCTTATGGCGAGTTGCTCGCGCGGCGCTTGGGCGCAAGGCTCGCGAAGGTCTCAAGCGACGGGGTTTGCGAGGCCCGAGATATTGCCCTGATCGCCGCTGCACAGGCGCGGGCCGGGCAACTGGTCCCGGCGGAACTGGCCCGTCCGGTCTACCTGCGCGACCGGGTGACGCACGCGGCATCGCCGCCGGCACTTGCCGCTAGCGACGGAATTCATGATGCCAGTCAGGCGATTGAGTAAATGGAAGAAATTAGACAGTATTAACATGATCTTGCGGCATTATGTAGCAAACGCACATGGCTATTTATTCAGTGACTTGGCTACGGATTCTGAGCCAGCTCCGGCAGCCGGATTTCTCACCGAAATCTGGCAAATCCCGGCGCCCACCCGCCCTCATCGCACTGAGTTGCCGCTAGATTCTGCGTAACCAATTGATTCGATAACTATGTGCATAGTTTCTACATAACACACTGATTTTGCAGTACTAACAGGATAACCAGGGTGCACTATGCAGCAACCACACGTCCTGTAACTCCTGAGAAATTTTGTCTATTTCCCAGGGTCGCCGCTATTTCTCGAATGGTACGGTGATCTAGCAGCCTGTCGGACTTCGGGGCCCCGTCGGGGCGGCGGGTCCGGCGGGTCCGTTACACTGTCGGAATCAACCCCGATGGCCGGAGTGCTACTGCCGATGCGCCGCTTCCACCCGATGGGCCGCGACACTGACTTGCTTCTGCCGCTGTCGGTGCAGGACTGGCTGTTCAAGGGCCACTTGGCATGCGACGTAGTCGAGGTGGTGGAAGGCTTGGATCTGAGCGTGCTGGTGCAGGCGTATGGTGGCA
>JADNEJ010000462.1 GCA_016292295.1 Candidatus Thiodictyon intracellulare | reverse complement strand
TCGCAATTTGCTGCGGACAGGTCGGTTGTCGTTCAAGCGTTTTCAGTTGTCGACGCTCACGATCGGTTACAGGGACGGGGGGCAGCATGCAGTAAGGGAATCAATAAAATTCTTAAAAAAATGGTAGCTTACGATATACTCCCATAAATGGCATTATGATTTCCATCGTGGGGTAGTAGTGGATCCAGACGAAGACGACCAGACGGTATTTGTTGCCGGCGAGATTGAAGACCACTCGTCCCTCCTTGAGTATGCTGGCATTGCGCAAGTTGGTCGTGAACCTTGACCTCGGCAGGTGTCGCCCAATCGGAGCGACACGCAGCGCCAGTCAAGACCCGGTTCTCGTACAACCAGGTAGGCGGGTGTATCGCCCCAGAATGCCTTCAAGGTAGATAGGGCAATGACGCGCATAAGAACCGTAAGATAGTCCCAGAACGAACGAGACCTTTGCAAGCATACCCGGGAAGGACTCCATGCGCGCCAGGATGCGCAAGGACCAGCCCTTGCAACCACGCATCCTTGGTCAAAAAAATAGGGAAAGTCCAAGTTACCGCTCGCGTGGGCGGCAGACGCGGCGACGAACCTGTGGGCACCGCCAATCCGCTGCGTCTGCGCTTTGCGAAATCCGAGGACCCAGCCGCGCGCTGCTGCCGCAAACGATCTTTGTTTATCACTGAATTTTCTGTCTTTTTCAGGTGGGGCACCAGAGGGGCGGAGGGGTAGCGGTGGGGGGATTTTCGAGGGGTTTGCGGAGATCCACGCAAACTCCTACGAAAGCTCCCGACCCCAAGTGTTTGGCCCTGGCCAGATTTCAGAACCAGAAAACTTCAGTTTATCATTTTTCAATCGTATCCGGTTCAAACCCGCTATGCTTTAATCCGCGGTCCGTGCAGCGCAATGCCTGATCCTTTAGGAGCGAACCATGCTGATCGGCGTCCCACGAGAGATCAAACCCCAGGAGTTTCGCGTCGGACTGACCCCCGAGTCGGCGGCCGAACTGGTCCATCACGGCCATCGGGTACTGGTGCAGACCCAGGCGGGCGCCGGCATCGGGGCGCGCGATCAGGATTATCAGGCGGTCGGCGCCGAGATCGCGGCGGATGCCGCGACGGTGTTCGCCCGCGGCGAGCTGATCGTCAAGGTCAAGGAACCCCAGGCGGCCGAGCGGGCCTGGCTCAAGCCCGGGCAGGTGCTCTTCGCCTATCTGCACCTGGCGCCTGACCCGGAGCAGGCACGTGACCTGCTAGCGTCCGGGGCCGTGTGCATCGCCTACGAGACCGTGACCGATGCCGCGGGCGGGCTGCCGCTCCTGCGGCCGATGAGCCAGGTTGCCGGCCGGTTGGCAGTGCAGGCCGGGGCCTGGGCGCTCCAGGCAGGGAACGGCGGTCGCGGTCTGCTGTTGGGCGGCGTCCCCGGGGTAGCACCGGCCCGAGTTCTGATCCTGGGCGGAGGCGTGGTAGGCTTCAACGCCGCCCAGATGGCCGTGGGTTTGCAGGCGGACCTAACCATCCTGGAGCGCGCCCCGGCGGTACTGGAGCGACTGGCGAACCACTTCGGGGCGAGCGCGCGGGTGCTCTTTTCCAGCCGCCCGGTGCTGGAGGCCCAACTGGCGAATGCGGATCTGGTCATCGGCGCCGTACTGATCCCGGGGGCGACTGCGCCGCGGCTGGTGAGCCGCGTCCAGCTCGTGACCATGAACCCGGGGGCGGTGCTGGTGGACGTGGCGATCGACCAGGGCGGCTGCTTCGAGACCTCGCGGCCGACCACTCATGCCCAGCCGACCTATGTGGTCGACGGCATCGTGCATTATTGCGTCGCCAACATGCCCGGAGCGGTGCCCCGCACCTCGGCCTATGCGCTTAACCACGCGACCCTGCCCGCGGTCCTGGCCCTGGCGGACCAAGGCTGGCATCGCGCCTTGGCCGATGATCCATACCTGCGCACCGGGCTCAATTGCTGCGCGGGGCGGATCACCTACCCGGCGGTGGCGGCGGCCCTGGGCTATGACCTGACCCCGGCGCAGACGCTGTTGGGGGAGGCCTGACATGACCCATATCGACACACTCTTGGCTCAGGCCGGGCGCGGGCAAGACCCGCGGACCGGGGCCATCAGCACCCCCATCTATCAGACCTCGACCTATGCCCACCCGGCGCTCGGTCAGAGCACCGGCTTTGACTACAGCCGCACCACCAATCCGACGCGCTGCGCCCTGGAGGAGGCCATGGCGGCACTCGACGGCGCGGCCGCGGCCTTTGCCTTCGCCAGCGACCTGGCCGCCCTGACCACTCTGCTGTGTCTGTTCAAGCAAAGCGATCACCTGGTGGTCGCGGAGGGCTGCTACGGTGGCACTTATCGGTTGCTGGATCAGGTGATGGCACCCTTCGGGCTCAGCGTTACTTATGTCCCGGCCCTAGATGCGGCGGGTTACCGGGCGGCGCTGCGTCCGGAAACGCGGGCGATCCTGGTGGAGTCCGTCTCCAACCCCTGCCTGCTGGTTCCGGACCTGCCGGTGCTGGCGGAGATAGCGCGGGCGGCCGGGGTCCTGCTGATAGTGGACAACACGCTGCTCACCCCCTATTGGCTCAAGCCCCTGAAACTGGGGGCGGACCTGGTGGTGTATCGGCGTCCAAGTACCTCGCGGGACACAACGACTGCATCGGCGGGATCATCGCATTGCGCGATGAGGCGCTGGCCGGGCGACTAAAGTTTCTGCAGAACGCCGTGGGTGCGGTACTGGGGCCCCAGGACGCCTGGCTCACGCTGCGCGGCCTCAAGACGCTGGCCCTGCTGCGCCTGGAGCGGCAGCAACGCAATGCCCTGGCGATCGCCCGCTGGTTACAGCAGCAGCCCCGGGCGACCGGCATTCACTACCCCGGTCTCCCGGAGGATCCGGGGCACGAGACCCTGGCGCGCACCGCGAGCGGTCTGGGTGCCGTGCTGTCATTCGAAGTCGCGGATCGCTTGACCCTGGAGCGCTTGATCGCAGGCGTCAGCCTCATCGCTTACGCCGAGAGCTTTGGCGGCGTGGAGAGCCTGATCACGGTCCCTGCAGTGCAGACCCACACCAACTTGTCGCCCGTCGAGCGCCTGCGTCTGGGCGTCACTGACACCCTGGTGCGGCTCTCGGTCGGGATCGAGGACCCCGGGGACCTGATCGCGGACCTGGCGGTGGCCTTGGCGTGAGAACCGCGCGTTACGCAATAACGGGTCGCACCCCGCGCATCAGTAGTGATAACGGCAAGCGATGCGGCATTATGTAACAACTGAAAATATTTATAGAATCAATTTGTTACGTAGAATCTGTCGACAACTCAGTGCGATGCGGGCGAGTGGGCGCCGGGATCTCCCAGATTTCGGTGAGAAACTCGGTTGCCGGGGCTGGCTCAGAATCGGAAAGTCGTAGTCAAGTCACTGAATAAATATCCATGTGCGTTTGCTACATAATGCCGAAACGATGACGGTCAGCAGGGCTGCATCGACCGCATAGACGAGCCGGTTGCTGTCGTCGATGCGCCGCGACCAAAAGCCGGAGAGGTTCTCCCGCAGGGGCTCTGGCTTTCCGACAAAAGCAAAAAGTGTGCGCAGGGTGTCGGCGATCAGGGCGTTGATGCGTTTGAGGGTCTTTCTGTCCTGGGTCTGCCAATAGAGGTAATCGGCCCAGGCCTCGCCGGTCCAGGCGAGCCGCCGGGTCGACGGGGACTTGCGCCATCTAGCAGCCTGTCGGACTTAGCGACCGGCGCCACCGCCTGAGGCCCTTGGACG
>JADNEJ010000281.1 GCA_016292295.1 Candidatus Thiodictyon intracellulare | reverse complement strand
TCTGCCTGGCGTGGAACCTGAAACGGATGGCCGTATTACGTCTGCAGTCAGGGGAGCGCCGCGGAAAACTGCGTTTCTAGCCGAAAACCGTCTCTTTTTTACCATAAAAGCCTGTTCAAGGACCTTAGGCGGTGGCGCCGGTCGCTAAGTCCAACAGGCTGCTAGGGTTTGACCAGGTTCAACAATCCGATGAAGCCTTGATCATAATTCCGCCCACCTTGTTCAGTCCCGGCGTCTCCGATCCCATGCAGAACATGGTCTTGCGCGCGCAAACCCACCTGGGCCGGCTGGCCTTGGGCGAATTTGTGATCAAGGCCGTCCGATGGAGATTCCGGCGCTGCTGGCGACGCTGCTCGTCCAGCCCTGGATTGCCCTTGCCGATGCGGCAGCGGCGCCACGTCTGGACCCTGGGGCGGACGTCGCCGCGGCGACGCAGGTGCCGGCAGCGGCGTCCGATCCCGGAATTGCGCCGTCTCCGCTCATGCTGGCGGAGGTCTACCGGCTCGGCATCGCCGTCGCCGACTATTGAGTCAGTGAGAAGTTGGATGGGGTGCGCGCCTATTGGGACGGGGCCCGGCTCATCAGCCGCGGCGGGCATGAGATCCGGGCGCCCGCCTGGTTTACCGTCGGCTTTCCGCCCGAGCCCCTGGATGGCGAGCTGTGGATGGGGCGGGGGCGTTTCGAGGCCCTGTCGGGGACTGTGCGCCGGCTGGTGCCGGTGGACGCGGCCTGGCGGGAGGTGCGCTATCTGGTGTTCGACCTGCCGGGGTCAGTCGTACCTTTGGGGGAGCGTCTCACTCGGCTGCGGGGGCTGGTCGCGGCGATGGGCAATCCGTGGCTCGGGGGACTGGAGCAGGTGCGCCTCCCTCACCAGGGAGCGCTGGTAGCGATGCTCGGGGCGGTCGTGCGGGCGAGCGGTGAGGGATTGATGCTGCATCGTGACGGCTCCCTGTACCGCGGGGTGCGCACGTCGGACCTGCTCAAGCTCAAACCTTATCAGGACGCGCAGGCGCGGGGCGTCGGCCGGATCGCGGGCCAGGGCCGATTCCTGGGGATGCTGGGTGCACTGGAGGTAGAGGACGGGCAGCGTCGGCACTTTCGTATCGGCAGCTGCTTTACCGACGCGGTACGACGCGATACGCCGCCGCTGGGGAGCTTGGTGGCCTTCAAATACCGGGGGCGGACCGAGGAGGGCATTCCGTGCTTTGCGAGCTTCCTGCGGGTCGATCCGGAGCCCCCGGACCCCGTGCCCGAGCGGTAGAGTACCCATCCCACCCTGTTTTGTGACCCGTCCAAGCCCCGAAGTGGCGCGACATGCCAGCCCAGGGTAACGCTCTGGGTCAGTTCAGAAGCGGAACAGGTCCGTCATAGTCACCTGCACCGCGACCCCCGTCAGGGTCGCTGAGATGGCACCCTCGGCTACCGAGCGGGACTGGCGGTAGCGGCGGGCGAAGCGGTCCGGGTCCTGGTACTCGTGGATGCTCTTGTGCTGCACGTCCACGATCCAGTACAGCGGCACCCCGGCCCGGGCGTATTTGAGCAGCTTGGTCTTGCGGTCGTAGTTCAGGGTCGAGTCCGAGACCTCAATCAGCAGCAACACGTCGTCCGCGCTCGGGTGGCCGATCTGATAGAGGTCGTCGCGCGGTTTGAGCACCAGTAGGTCCGGATACAATTCGCTGCGGCGGTCCAGGGCGAGAGGGCCTTGCGAGGTCACGAAAGCCCGGTCGGCCAAGGTGGACGCGAAGCGCATCAGCAGGGCGCCGGTACAGCCGTTATGAGTGGGTCCAATCGGTGGCATGTCACGCATCTCCCCGTCGATGAGTTCCACCCGATCGTTCTCGGTCAAGACGCCAGCCGCGAGCATTAGGTGAAATTGAGCGACGTTGATGCGGTGGAGCGAAGGGTGGATCTCCTGGGCTTTCATGTGGGCCTCGCGCGGTTGGGGTGGGCGGTCAGGAGCAGCTTAGCACTTGGGGCCTTGCACCGGCGCGACCGGACCGCGGGACGGGCCGGTCGCGCAAGCCCTTATAGGAGCTAGAGCTGCTTGCAGGCGGCGAGCTTGACCTCGCTCTTGGTGGCCCCGGACTGGGAGCCTTGGGCCTCCAGCTTCTTTAGCACGTCCATGCCGTCGACCACGTTACCGAAGACGACGTGCTTACCGTCCAGGTGAGGCGTGGCGACCACGGTGATGAAGAACTGGGAGCCGTTGGTGTTGGGTCCGGCGTTGGCCATGGAGAGGGTGCCGGGGCCGGTATGCTTGAGCTTGAAGTTCTCGTCGGCGAACTTCTCGCCGTAGATGGACTCCCCGCCGGTGCCGTTGCCGCGGGTGAAGTCGCCGCCCTGGATCATGAAGCCGGAGATGACGCGGTGGAAGGTGCTGCCGGCGTAGTTCAGGGGCTTGCCGCTCTTGCCTACGCCCTTCTCGCCGGTGCACAGGGCGCGGAAGTTCTCCGCGGTCTTGGGCACCACGTCGGCGAACAGTTCGATGGTGATGGTGCCGGCCGGCTCGCCGCCGATGGTCACGTCCAGGGCCACCTTGGGGTTGGTGTCGGCCATGGCGGTCGGGGCACCGACGGACAGGACAGTGGCGGCGAGCAGGTTGGGTGTCAGATTCATGGTCACTCCTGGGTGATCGGGGGGGGTAGCCGCGTGGGTTGGATAAAATGCTCAGCAGCTGGCCCGGTCGGCATATGCCGGGCGGCGCATGATCAAGCCGAAGCCGCGCCTGATGCAAACTCCGCGTCCGCGTTCGCGTCGGTCAGGTCGGGTGGCGGTGGGAAGCGCTGGACCAGGCGGTCCGGCACCTCGCCGCACTGCGCCTGATAGATGGCACCGGACGCCAGCATGATGAGTACCATCAGCGCGATCAACATGGGGGCGATGGCCACCCGTTGCAGGGCGATGAACATCATTGCTTGCATCCCGGGCAGTTTTTGGGTATGGGCCAGGAGCCCAGCCGAGCCCGATCAGACCGGCGCCCGCCAGATAGACGGCCAGCAGGGCCTGGTAACGCCCGCTCGCCAGCCGCCAATGGGCGGCCAGGAACCAGGGGCCAGCAAGCGCCGTGCGTCGCCGTGCGTCGCGCGCGCAGGAAGCTGTAGGCGACGATGGCGAGCGAGATGCCCAACGGCACCATGACCCCCAGGGCCCGGAAGGGGGGGAAGCGGGAGTCCGGTTCAACAAAGCTCCCGCCCAAGAGCGCGATCAGCATCAAGATGTTTAATATCAGTAGGTTGAACATTGTCAGTTCATGGAGTGACTTAGCCTGACGGCGGATCGGTTTGGACCGCGTTGCTCTCGGCCCGCTCGGCGAAGTCCATCAGGGCGGCCTCCGCGTTCTGGAATAGCTCTGCCAACTGAGCGTCGAAAAAGACCAGCACCGCGTCCCGGCATTGGTCCAGGAAGGCGTGGTATTGCCGTCGGTGTGTGGTGCGGGTAGTCGTGTTCTCAAGCATCTTGGCTGCCGGTTGCGGGAGCAGTCCTCACCGATCACTCGTTCATCACGCAGCAGCAGCCGTTCCGCCTCGGCCATCTGGCCGGCGCAGATGAGCCGCTACGCGGCCGAGCCGGCCGCGCGCAGGGCGCGGACCTGAGTACGCGCATCCTGATAGCGCTTCAGGGTCGCGCGGTGCGTGAGGGTACGGGGCGGCGCGATCTGAAGGTCACCACGCGACTTTTGCTCGCGCGTACCGCATCGCGGTACATCCCCTTAGCGGCAACGCGCGCGCCCTTGCGCCGCTCCAGGGTCTCGTCCACCACTACCAGGA
>JADNEJ010000594.1 GCA_016292295.1 Candidatus Thiodictyon intracellulare | reverse complement strand
CGCGCGCAAAACCATGTTCTGCAAGGGAGCGGCGACGCCGGGACTGAACAAGGTGAGCCGAATTATGATCAAGGCCCACCGCACAGGTGCGCCTGGTCAGGTGCCGGGCTCTCGAAGGTATCGTCCACCAAGGGTGCGGTGATAAAGGGACCGTTGGCGAGATTCTGCATCCAGCCGCAACGGCCCTGGGCGCTCATGAAGACGTACAGTTTACCGTCCGAGCCGAACTTCATCACCCCGCCGTTATGATTAGCGGCAGGGGCGGCGTTATTGGTCCCGGCATGTTCGGTCACGGCGATGTTGTCAGTCTGTAGGGCGCGCAGTCGAATCAGATTGTTCGCGAACACCAAGCTGTTGCCGTTCCACAGGAACCGGTCGACCCGATTGCCCAGCAGCGGCACCTCGAGTGTCACCGTCGAGTCGACATTGGTGCTGCTCTCGGTCCAACGGATGTAGACAGACGGATCGCCCGGGAAACCAGGGCTCAGAACCAGGCTCAACAGCCTCCACTTGGAGGCCGCATTCACCGCGAGATCGAGCACCGGCGTGGCCTGGAGGGCGCCGCTAGCCTTGATCATAATTCCGCCCACCTTGTTCAGTCCCGGCATCGCAGCTCCATTGAAAAACATTGTTTTGCGCGCGAAAGCTCACATGGACCAGCCGGCCTTTGGCAGATTTTTGATCAAGGCCGGCGCCGCCGATGACACGCTTGACCTGGCCCGAGGCCTTTTCGAGGACTAGGAAGTCATCGGTGTCGAGAAAGACGATCCCGATAGGCTGGTTGATACCGCTGTTGATGGCGGTGGTGGCTTGGAGACTCGAGTCCAGCAGGGTCGGGGGGTCCGAATCGGCTTGAACCGAGCTCAACAGTCCGAGCGACAGGCCGGCGGCGATCAGGAGGGAAGCAGCGACGCGCCGCGGCACCCGCTGCGGCCAACTTCAGCCTGCCTGGATCGCGGGGGATAAGCGCTGCCGCAGTCCTGGTTCATGGGTTTCGCGGCCTCGGCTGGCCGGGCCTCTCCGAGACCGCACAACGCGATGGTGCCGACGGACCCAGAGCGCGGCGACGGCCGCCCCGAACAGGCTCAGGGTTCCAGGAGCCGGGATTTCGTCCAGACTCACGTTGTCGATCCCGAGCTGAAACGCCTGGATGTTATCGGTTTCGGCAAAACGCAGGCGCAAGGTCTGGCCGACATGAGCAGCGAAAATGGATCTTATGTCAAAGATATAGAGTGTGTATCCCGACACCCGCTGGTCGCCGGCGACGCTCTGCAACAGATTCAACACGACGTAGCCGGCAGCGTTGCTGAACGGATCCCCGCCGACCGTCATGATGTCTACCCAGGCCTGCTGGTTGAGGGTCGTAGCACCGGTTTGGCTGGTCAGGTCGAAGGCGAGGGAGCCCGAGGGCGGCGCGGCAAATTGGGCCGCGCGATTGCCGATGAAGAGGTACAAAACGCAGTACCGCCCCGAGGGCGCCGACCACGAAATCCTGATAGCGCAGATGGCTGCCGTAATCTTCGGCATCGGTTATCGCGGCTTGGTTGCCGCTCGGGAGCGCCGGCGTCGGCTCCAGACCCAGCGGGCTTAAGGTTCCGCTTGGAACCGCAAAGGTGCCCTCGCTGCCGAGTTGATCGACCCGGGCCCAGTAGGCGAGCCTCGCCTCGAAACCGCCGTTCTCAATGAGCGAGGCAGGTGCGGGAAGGACGGTCGTCAGGGACAACAGTCTCGCCGCGATTGCCGCTGTCCTGGGGTAGAGCAAGTGTTTCACGCTAGTGTCTCCTCGCCTCTTGTTGATCGCTTTGATCGCTGGATGATGATCGCTGGATGAGCAGGCATGGCCCAGCAGCGCCATGTCGTGAAAACGTTCAAGAGCCCGCACGAACTGGCGGCAAATCCTACAAAAACACTTTGCTTTGTCTCGTCAATTTAGCTTGAGCTGGTTGGAAAGCAAGTGCGCATCGGACCCCGGGGCCGGCCGATCCTACTCAGGCCAAACGGCCACCGCATTTTTTGTCACAATATATCAACAAGTTGGACAGATTACGGCGGCGACTGTGCCTCCGGACAACCACCCGGTTGGTAATCCGGGTTAAGGTGTAAGTGTCTAAGTTGAAGGAACAGATGTCGAGGTCATACAGACCCACCGGGTTCTTAGACCGCTTGACGTAAGGGAAAAAGGTGCTGAAATGCTCGCAGCTCTTGACCCCCCATGCCGCTTGGGCTGGGGCCGCCTGTGAAACCGCAATTTTAAGGGGATAAAGATGACGAAGACAGAATTGGTAGAGCGCATCGCCAAGGATTTGATCACAGCGGAGGACGCCGACCAAGGGCGCCGGTTGTTGTTGACCCGCCAGACCGGGGGGTGGCGGCTTGGGTACTGTGCACCGAGCTACGCGGGCGCCTGGAGCGCGGGACAGACCCCGGCCGACTGGGTGGTACTGGACTGGCTGACGCTGGACGACGAGCCGGTGACCTGGCTCAACCTCGCACTGGGAGCGGCCGAGGCCCTGGCGATCCGACGGCTGGCGCTCAAGGGCGCCGGGGCGACCCCGGCCGACGTCCTGGTGGTGCTCGCCGAACAACCGCGAGTGGTGGTATGAGTAACCTACCCCGTCCCGGGGGCCGCCGCGACGGTGCCAGCGGGACGGTGCCAGCGGAGCTTGTCGATGACCAAGACCGACTGCCTCACCACCGCCATGCTGACGGTGGGTCAACGCCATAGCGCCCAGTTGCGGTTCACTCGGGCGCAGGTCGATACCTACTGCGCCCTGACCGGCGATGCCAACGCGATCCACCGGGACCCGGAGGCGGCGCGCCGACGCTTTCCGGGGGTAACGGATGTCGTGGTGCCCAGCGGGCTGATTCAAAGCACCGTCTCATGCATCTTCGGTACCTGCTTCCCGGGCGACGGTGCCTTCGGGTTGTCCTTTGTGCCCGAGCGCTTCCGCAAGCCGGTCCTCCCGAGTGGGAAGGTGGTCGTGACCTTTGAAATCACCCGCATCAAGGGTGCGATCGTCGACCTCGACCTGGCCGTTACGGACGCATAAAGCGTGCGTCTCACCAATGGCCAGACGCGGGTCCTGGCGCCGGATGAGGCCTATCGGCAGTGGTAGAAGGCGCAGCAGGTCGGTTGCGAGGATTGACGATCATGGGCAGTAACAAGTCCGCGGTCGCTGATCCGGCGTGACGTTTGCTGCCTGCCTCGCCTGGCGCTGTTTGAATGCGGCAGCAGCGGGGCCGGCCGAGGTCTTTGCGCAGATGTCTGCATTAGTTTCCCGCGCCGATATCACCTGGATCAGAGGGCGGGGCTCTGGTCGATGCGCAGGGGCAACTACTGGGTATCATCGATTATCGGCGGCGCGATGGACAGAACGTCAATTTCGCCGTCCCTGCGTTCTCGCTGAGCGACCTTGCCGCCGAACCCGAAGCCGCATCGGAGGACCGGCAATTGCGGGAGCGGGCGAGTTAGTTGGCGCGCGATCGGAACTGGCAGGCATTGGCCGAGCGCACAACGCGCTGGAGTTAACGCCGTCCCAACGACCCGGAGGGCTGGCAGCGGTTGGCGGTGGCGGAAAAACAGGGCGATGCGGCGACCGAGGGACACTCCTTGAACCTAAAAGGAGCAGTAGGTGCCCGCCGCGGGCTCTTCCTGGTCCACGGACGGGTACACGCTGTGGCGAAGTTCCGGCTATGCCGGGGCCGGCAAACCCAGCGGCGGGTGCAATTCGCGGCCGTGGAGGTATTTCACCAGGGCGCGGGAGAGGAC
>JADNEJ010000415.1 GCA_016292295.1 Candidatus Thiodictyon intracellulare | reverse complement strand
CCGCCAGTATGCGGTGACGGTGCAGGTGCAGGAGGCGGTGGCCAAACAGGCGCAGGAACAGCGGGTCCTCCTCGCTGTCGGCATGCCGCCGCGGAAGTTGGCGGTCTGTGAGGATGAGACCTTTCACCCCGACGTCTGCCTGGTCGCCAGTGAGCCGGTGTCGAATTTCATTCTGGAGGAACAATACGCGCCCGATCGCACGGCGGCGGCCTTGATCATAATTCCGCCCACCTTGTTCAGTCCCAGCGTCGCCGTTCCCTTGCAGAACATGATTTTGCGCGCGCAAATCCACATGGGTCGGCCTTGGGCGGATTTGTGATCAAGGCCGCCATCCCAATCAGTTCCAATCCCGCGTGGGAAGTAAAATCAGCCTCAGATTTCGCGATGATCAGTCGTCGCACCATGTCACCCGCTGAGTGAGTCTTAAGAATGCGTCATTTTAACTCTATCTCGCTGAAATTCCAAAAACAGCCCCGTCGCCTCGACGGGGCCCCGCAGTCCGACAGGCTGCTAGCGGACCTGGCCACGCACTGGAACCGGACGCCGGAATTGTGATCGATTTCAGTACGGCCGATCCCACACCTTACTAAAAGCTCTTTGACAAGCGATCCGAAACAAATAACCGATACTAGAATGGAAAACACGGCGCAATCGATCTCCCGCACGCACGATGCACGGCAACCACCCAAGGCCGAAGAGGCCCCACCCTCGCCCCCTCGCCCCCTCGCCCCCTCGCCCCCTCGCCCCCTCGCCCCCTCGCCCTCTGCGACTGATCCAGATCAGCGACTCGCACCTGTTCGCCCACCCCGAGGGCCGCCTGCTGAGTCTGAACACGCGACGCAGTTTCCAGGCGGTATGTCACTGGCCCTCGACGGCGGGACGCCTGCGGACGGACTGGTAATCACCGGTGACTTGGTCCAGGATGAGACCGCCGAGGGTTATGCTTACCTCGCCCGGGTACTGGAGGACACCGGCATCCCCTGCTTCTGCGTCACCGGTAACCACGACCGCCGGGACCTGATGGAGGAGTGGCTGGGATCGGCGGCCATGGAACCGATCGCCGACAATCGCATCGACGGCTGGAACCTGATCTTCCTGGACTCGACCCTGCCCGGTGAAGACGGCTGGCGGCTCACGCGGCGCCAGGTGCACCACATGGACGCCCTGCTGGAACGTGACCTCGGCCTCTGCCTGGTCTTTCTCCACCAGCACCCGCTGCCGATCGGGAGCGCCTGGATGGACGCCATGGGCGTGACCAACGGTGCCCAACTACTCGCGGTGTGTGACCGTCATCCGCACCTCAAGGCGGTGATCTGCGGCCACATCCACCAGGAGTTCAGCGTGCGCCGCAGGCATTACCATATCCTCGGCACCCCTTCAACGTGCTTTCAGTTCCTGCCCGAGAGCCAGGATTTCGCCTTGGACGCCCGCACTCCGGGCTACCGCGAACTGCTTCTGTACGCGGACGAACAGCTCGACACCCGGGTGGTCCGCCTGGCCGCGTACCCGGAACCCTTGAGCCTCGACGCGACTGGCTACTGACCCAGGACGCGCCTCAATTGGTTGAAAACACGGACCAGGGCCGATACTCCCGCGACTCGCAGGTGACGGCGCTGACCCGTGCCATGGGCGGGCCCGAGCACAACCAGTCGCGCAGTTGCGCAACCGCCGCGGGGGTCCCGCACGCCAGCACCTCCACCCGTCCGTCGGGTAGATTGCGGGCGTAACCGGCGACCCCGAGTCGCAGCGCCTGCTCCCGCGCCGCGCTGCGAAAATAGACGCCTTGGACCCGTCCCTCGACCAGACAACGGCAGCAAATACGTGACTCGTCCTCAAGCTCAGCCCCAAGACCATCGGTCATCACGTCAGCCATGGCGCCCCACCCAGCTCAATCCAGAGGAGCGCAACTGCCAGGTGCGCCTTGGTGCTGCAACGGGTAACGCAGTACAGGAAACGTCTTGAATCATGTGTAACGGCTCCGTCAAAGGTGGCTTGTCGGCACCGAAAATCGGATGCAACATATTGATATTTTCGTTTATTTGTGGGCCTGCGCGCGTCTTGGGTTACACTGCGTCGGCACGATCAAGAACCTGCAGACCGCGAGGCCGTGAGCGGACGACCCCGTGGCGGCCGCCGCGATAGACTCCGGACACCCTGTGAGGCCCTCTCTTGAGCTACATTCTCGTCCTGTATTACAGCCGCCATGGGGCCACCGCCGAATTGGCCCGGCAGATCGCGCGCGGGGTCGAGTCTGTACCGCAAATCGAGGCCCGCCTGCGTACCGTACAGGCCGTCTCCGCAGTCTGTGAGGCCGTGGCACCGGCGGTTCCGCCCACCGGCGCCCCCTATGTCACCCATGATGATCTGCGCCACTGCGCCGGGCTCGCCCTGGGGAGCCCCACCCGCTTCGGCAACATGGCCGCCGCGCTGAAATATTTCCTCGACGGCACCAGTCCTCTGTGGCTCAACGGCGCCCTGGCCGGCAAACCGGCGGGGGTCTTCACCTGCACCTCCAGCCTCCACGGGGGCCAGGAAGCGACCCTGCTGACCATGATGGTGCCTCTCTTGCACCACGGCATGCTGCTCTTGGGCCTGCCTTACAGCGAGGGCGATCTGCTGCACACCAGGGGCGGCGGCACCCCCTATGGCCCGACCCACTGTTCCGGACCGCAGAATAACCTGTCCCTCACCGATGAGGAACTGCGACTCGCTCAGGCACTCGGCCGACGCCTGGCTCGCACCGCGCTGGCACTCGCCTGCCCGCCCGACTGACCGGCAGTGGCCGCAACCCCGTGTCCACCCCTGCCCTGCAACTACACCTGCCGATCGAACTGGCCCGCGAGCCGACTCTGGCCGAGTACCTGTCGGGCCCGAACGCGGAAGCGGTAGCGGCCGTGCGAGGCGCAGCGAGCGGACAGGGGGAACCCTTCATCTTCCTGTTCGGTCCCCCAGAAACGGGTAAGACCCATCTGTTGCAAGCCGCCTGTCTGGCGGCCGCCAGGACGGGCCGCCAGGCCCACTATATCCCGCTCGGGCGCCCGGGGATCGCGCCGGACATCCTGGAGGCATTGGAGCGACTGGACCTGGTAGCCCTCGACGATGTGCACCGCATTGCCGGGCAGCCGGCCTGGGAACGGGCCGTCTTCGACCTCTTCAACCGCCTGCGCGAGCATGGACGCGCCCTGGTCACCGCCGCCGCCAAACCGCCGGACGACTTGGCACTCGGCTTGGCGGACCTGCGTTCACGCCTGCACTGGGGACCCCGCTATCGGCTGCTCTCACTGACCGAGCCGGATAGCGAAACACCAACTCGCTCGCGGATCAGGATCAGGATCAGGTGGTAATTTCCCGCCCCGCCTGGGAGCGCGTGCTCGGGCCTTGATCACAAATCCGCCCAAGGCCGGCCCATGTGGGTTTTTTCGCGCAAAACCATGTTCTGAAAGGGAGCGGCGACGCCGGGGCTGAACAAGATGGATGGAATTATGATCAAGACCTCAGCGGACATCAAACCGCATCGCAGTCGCGGCTGGCTGAACGTCAAACCAGATCCCCAGCTCGCGGAGAAACGCCACGACATCTGCGAGCCGTACCGTCTGGCCCCAGAGCGGGCGGCAGCGGGAATCCAGACGATCTCTGTTGGTTAAACGACTTGAATACAGTCACTTGAGCGTATAGCGCCGACGCAGCCAATGACCTCGGGACGGGTCAAGCGCCGCGAGTTCACGTATCAGCGCCACGGCACCCATACCCTGATTGCCGGGTTCAACGTCGCGACCGG
>JADNEJ010000342.1 GCA_016292295.1 Candidatus Thiodictyon intracellulare | reverse complement strand
GCGATGCGGGCGGGTGGGCGCCGGGATCTCCCAGATTTCGGTGAGAAACCCGGCTACTGGGGCTGGTTCAGAATCGAAAAGTCGTAGCCAAGTCGCTGAATAAATAGCCATGTGCGTTTGCTACATAATGCCGGTAAACCGGCCGTCAAGGCTCAGAGGTCCGCCTGATGTTCGATTGCCGTGGCGATGATGATGCGGTCCGCCGGGTCCTTATGGTATTGGGTCAGCGCCGCCGCACGGACGCCGATCTCGCAGGAGGCCGGGAGGCAAAGGATACCGGTCGGCGCCAATGCCTGGTGAACCCACTGACAGGCCGGCAGCGGGAGATCGATCCGATAGGAGATCGATCCGATTGCGCTGTTCCAACAGCATGACCTCTCAGCAAGACGCCTTTGTGGGCCTGGCGACTGTTTGCCGCACCCGGCGATGGGCGCGGCTTCATGGCCGAGAGTATAGGCCGCGTCCGCCCATTGCGGTCGTCTGCGCTCGGGGCGCACAGCGCCCAACACAAGCGCAACAACGCTGAAGCGGTGTCACGAGGGCCGGAGAGGGGCCGGCGGCAGCCCCGCTCCCGACCGCCCTCAGCACCCCGCCCAATACCACAAATCGAGCGTATAGGGATGCTCTCCCGCCGGCGCCTCCGCCGGTGCGTCGATGATCCCGGACGTGTGCCCCATGAGCCGGAAGCGGGCGATACGCCGCGACTCGGCCTCGTAGCTGTTGACCGGGCAGTTGGACTCACTGCGCCCGCCCGGGTGGGCGACACAGTAGGTGCAGCCGCCCAAGCTCGCGCGGTTCTAGGTGTCGACGATCTCGAACAGCAAGGAGCTGTGGGCGGGGATGGTGGGGTGCAGGCCGGAGGGCGGGTTCCATGCCTTGAAGCGGATGCCAGCGACGAATTCGGCCTTGCGGCCGGTAGGGCGCATGGGTCCGCGGCGGCCGTTGCAGGCAAGTACATGACGGTCGCCGACCATGCCGCTGACCTTGACCTGCATCCGCTCGACCGAGGAGTCGACGAAGCGGGAGGCCCCCTGAGCCGTCACCTCCTCGCCCAGCACATGCTAGGGCTCGATGCCGGCGCGCAGTTCCATGTGGATGCCGTTCTCCGTCACCAGATCGCCATAGTGGGGGAAGCGGAACTCGAAGAAGGAGTTGAACCAGGCGAACTCGAAGGGGTAGCCGGCGCGGCGCAGGTCACAGATCACGTCCTCAAAGTCCACCCGCGCGAAGTGCGGCAGCAGGAAGCGGTCGTGCAGCTCGGTGCCCCAGCGCACGAGCTTCCTGGCATAGTGTTCCTTTCAGAAACGGGCGACCAGGGTGCGCAGGAGCGTGATCTGGGCCAGGCTCATGCGCGCGTAGGGCGGCATCTCGAAGCCGCGGAACTCGATCAAGCCCTGGTGGCCGGAAGCGCTGTCGGGCGAATAGAGCTTGTCGATGCAGAACTCGGTGCGGTGGGTATTGCCGGTGATATCGGTCAGCAGGTTGCGCAAGACCCGGTTGACGATCCAGGACTGGGCAACCTGCCCTTGCGACATCTGCTGGAAGGCGATGGCCAGTTCATAGAGCCGGTCGTCGCGCGCCTCGTCCACCCGCGGGGTCTGGCTCGTGGGGCCGATGAACATGCCGGAGAAGAGATAGGAGAGTGATAGTTGGTGCTGCCAGTAGGTGATCAGGCTCTGCACCAGATCCGGCCGGCGCAGCAGCGAGCTGTCGGCCGGAGTGGAGTCGCCCAGCGTCACATGGTTGCCGCCACCGGTGCCGGTGTGGCGTCCGTCGAGCATGAACTTCTCGGTGCCGAGCCGGGCGAGCCGGGCCTCCGCATAGAGGATATTGATGTCGCGTACCAGGTCGTCCCAGGACTCGGCCGGGTGGATGTTGACCTCGATGACGTCCGGGTCAGGGGTGACGGCGAGCTTCTGCAGCCGGTGGTCGCGCGGCGGCTCGTAACCCTCAATGATAATAGGCATCTTGAATTCCGCGGCCATGTCCTCCAGACACAGGGCGAGATCCAGCCAGTGCTCCAGGTGGGTCAGCGGGGGCATGAAGCAGTAGAGCCGGCCCTCGCGCGCCTCAATGCAGAGGGCGGTGCGCACGAGATCCGGGTGCAGGTCGTCGGGCAGGGCGACCTGGGGCGTGTCACCTCGTCGGTGGGCGAGCGCAGCGTCGCGACCGGCTCGAAGGGGTTGCGCTCCGGCACCTGGTCGAGCTTGGCCTCCGGCAGATAGGGCAGGCTATCGAGCGGCAGGCGGAAGCCCATGGGCGAGTCGCCGGGGACGAGAAACAGGCGCCCGTCGCGGAAGGTCCATTTGCCGCTCTTCCAGCCGCCCTGGGTACCGAAGCCCCACTAGCTCAGCGGCAGAGCGTAGCCGGCGGTCTGATTCAGGCCCTGCTCGAAGAGCCGCGCGATGCGCTTGCGCTCGTTGGGGTCCTTGAGCTTGTTGTCCAGCGGGACGACGTTGACCGGCAGTCGGTTCTCCTTCCACAGGTAGTACCAGACATCCTCTCAGGCCGGCTCGGCGTGGTCCGGGTCGACGCTCAGGTGCATGGCCAGGGTGCGGATAGAAGGTCTGAGCCTGCTCGGGGCCGTGGCCGTAGTCCTGACTCTCCAGGCCGAACAGGGCGGGGTCGCGCCACACCGGCTCGCCGTCCTTACGCCAGTAGCAGGAGAGCGCCCAGCGCGGGAGCTGCTCACCCGGGTACCACTTGCCCTGGTCGATGTGCAGGAGGCCGCCGGGGACATAGTGGCCCTTAAGGCGCAGCAGCAGGTCCTCGGCCAGGCCCTTCTTGGCGGGCCCGAGTGCGGCGATGTTCCACTCCGTTCCCTCCATATTATCAATGGAAACGAAGGTGGGCTCGCCGCCCATGGTCAGGCGCACGTCATTGGCCTTGATCTCGGCATCGACCTTGTGACCCAGCGCCTCGATCGCCGCCCACTGCTCCTCAGTGTAGGGCTTGGTGACGCGCGGGTCCTCGTGGATACGCCGTACCTCGTTATGGAAATAGAACTCCACCTCGCACTTGTCCATGGAGCCGGTGATGGGGGCGGCGCTCAGAGGGTCCGGAGAGCAGGCGAGCGGGATGTGACCCTCGCCGGCGAAAAGCCCGGAGGTAGGGGTCGAGCCTGATCCAGCCGGCGCCGGGGCAGTAGACCTCGGTTCAGGCGTGCGGGTCGGTGAAATCCTTCTCCGGCCCCGAGGGGCCGTTCAGCGATTTCTGGTCCGCGGTGAGCTTCACCAGGTAGCCGCAGACGAAGCGCGCGGCTAAGCCTAGGTGACGCAGCACCTGCACCAGCACCCAGGCCGCGTCCCGGCAGGACCTATTGGTCAGCTCCAGGCTCTGCTCGCAGGTCTGGATGCCGGGCTCCATGCGGATCACGTAACCGATCGTCTTTTGGAGCCGCTTGTTGGTGTCGACCAGGAAATAGACCGTCTCGCGCGGGGTGCGGTCGACCCCGTCCAGCCACTTGGTGAGCAACGGACCGGACTCCTTGATCTCCATGTAGGACGCCAACTCTTTGACGAGCTGGGGGTCGTACTTGAAGGGGAAGTTGTAGGCGTACTCCTCCAGGAAGAAGTCGAAGGGGGTTGATCGTGATCATCTCCACGATCACGTCGACCTCCACCGAAAGCTTGCGGGTCTTCTCCGGGAAGAGCAGCCGAGCAAGATATACACGTCTCATCTGAAATTTTCTCTCAGGACACTAGCGTAACCGGCCGACGTCGATATGCTATCGTCCCTATGCTCGACTAGACCCTCTCCACCGAATAACTCGCCGAGCTGCGTGCCGCCCA
>JADNEJ010000206.1 GCA_016292295.1 Candidatus Thiodictyon intracellulare | reverse complement strand
AACGCCAGCAGTGCTTGGACCTCGGCCCGCAGGTGCGCCTCCAGGGCCTCGGCATACCCATAGAACAAGGCGCTGTGGCGGCTGGCGTTGGCGTGAATCTTGGTCTCGTCCAGGCAGACGCTACCGAAGCGGCTGAACCGGTTCTCCCGCGCGACCTCCAGCACCTGCACGAAGGCTGCTTCAAATTCCTTGCGGAAGCGGCGCCGGAAGGTTGCCAGGGTATCGTAGTCCGGGTGAATCTATGTCCGCCGCCCCGACGGCACCACTGCCGCTGAACGCTTCTTCGGGCGGGGCCCACCCGGCGCTGTTTGACCAGGCGCACGTCGACCTGCCGCCGCCAGCGCGACGCCGACGACTGCGGCCAGTCAGTTTGCCTGCTCTGACACTGGTGGCGGCGTGACGGGCGTGGGCGGAGTTATGATCAAGGCCCGGGCCATAATTCGTGATGGTTGGCGCGTTCGTTTGTCACGCCCTTTCAGGGCCAGGCGCCGTTATACCTTAATACCCAGGGCGTTGCCTTTGGCTGGTAGGTCGCGCCCCTGTGGGGCTTAGGGGTTGAGGAGCGCCCATGGGCCGTGAGCCGTTGCCGCGGACCTCGCAAGCTGCCGTGGCCTCGTCGCGGCTGAAGCCGCTCCCACGCCACGGAGCCCGCCGGCGGGTCGCCGCCCGCCGCGCGGCGGCAATTTCCGCACGGCGCGTTGCCGGTTGTGGTTAAAATGTGGCCTATGTTTCATCCCATACCGCTCTACATCGGCCTGCGCTACACCCGCGCCAAGCGCCGCAACCACTTCATCTCCTTCATCTCGCTAATCTCCATGCTGGGGATCATGCTGGGCATTATGGCGCTCATCGTGGTGCTGTCGGTGATGAACGGGTTCCACCAGGAGATCCGCGAGCGGATCCTATCCATGGCCTCGCACGCGACCCTGAGCGACCCGGGCGGCGGCGGCATGGCCGACTGGCGCGAGGTGCTGGAGAAAGTCCGCGCCCATCCGGACGTGGTGGGCGCTGCCCCCTTCGTTGAGGTCCAGGCCATGCTAGTGGGTTCCTCCAATGTCAGCGGCGCACTGGTGCGGGGCATAGTGCCGGTGGAGGAGGACC
The DNA here is from genome assembly GCA_016292295.1 of Candidatus Thiodictyon intracellulare. Lineage (GTDB taxonomy): Bacteria > Pseudomonadota > Gammaproteobacteria > Chromatiales > Chromatiaceae > Thiodictyon > Thiodictyon intracellulare. The sequence goes on along the minus strand of JADNEJ010000206.1, from coordinate 2,710 downwards.
AGGTGGCGGGGCTGCGCCGGGACATGGTGAGCGGCTCGGTGGATGCTCTGAAGTCCGGGGACTTCAACATCGTCCTGGGCCGAGACCTGGCCCAGTTCCTGGGCGTGGGTCCGGGTGACAAGGTGACCGTGGTCACGCCTCAGGTGAGTGCCACCCCGGTGGGGGTCATGCCTCGCCTCAAACGCTTTACCGTGAGCGGCATTTTCTCGGTCGGGATGGCGGACTATGACCGCAGCGCGGCCTTCATCCAGATGGATGATGCCGCCAAGCTGATGGCCTTCGGGGACGCGGTGTCCGGGGTGCGCCTGAAGCTCACAGACATGTGGGAGGCGCCCCGGCAGGCCCGGGAAATCGCCTACGATTTGGGCGGCCTCTACCGGCTGGTCGACTGGACTCAGGTCCACGCCAATTTCTTCCGCGCCCTGGCGATCGAGAAGCGGATGATGAGCATCATCCTGTCGCTGATCGTGGCGGTGGCTGCCTTCAACATCGTCTCGGCACTGGTGATGGCGGTCACCGACAAGCGTGCCGACATTGCCGTGCTGCGTACCCTGGGAGCCTCGCCGCGCAGCATCATGGGTATTTTCATCGTCCAGGGTACCGCGATCGGGCTGGTCGGGACCCTGCTCGGGGTAGCGGCGGGGGGGCTCCTGGCCCTCAACCTGGAGCCCATTATCGCCGGCATCGAGACCCTGTTCGGCATCCGCTTCCTGGACCAGAGTATCTATTATATCAGTGAGTTACCATCTGATGTGCACTGGCAGGACGTGGCGGTAATTGCGGGTTCGGCCTTCGTGATGTCGATCGTCGCCACCCTCTACCCGGCCTGGCGCGCCGCCAACACCAAGCCTGCGGAGGCGCTGCGCTATGAATAGCACCGTGGCAATAGGGGACGACCATGGCGCCCCCGGCACGGCCGCGCCGGTGTTGGCCGCGGCGGGTCTGGGCAAGGTCTTCAGCCAGGGGCCCCAGGCGGTGGAGGTGCTGCGCGGGATAGATCTTGCAGTGGCGGCCGGGGCGCGGATCGCCATCATCGGCGCCTCGGGCTCGGGCAAGAGTACGCTGCTGCACTGCATCGGGGGCCTGGAGCGGCCGACCACGGGTCTCGTGACCTGGCTGGGCGAGGACGTCGGCAAGCTCTCGGAGGGGCGGCGCGGCCGGCTGCGTAACCGCTATCTGGGGTTCGTCTACCAGTTCCATCACCTGCTCGCCGAGTTCACGGCGATCGAGAACGTGGCGATGCCGCTCCTGATCGGCGGCGACTCGGCGGCGCAGGCACGGGTCAAGGCGGAGGCGATCCTGGTGCGGGTTGGCCTCGGACACCGCGGCACCCACAAGCCGTCGGAACTCTCGGGCGGTGAGCGCCAGCGCGCTGCCATTGCCCGCGCACTGGTGACCAGCCCCGCCTGCCTGCTGGCGGACGAGCCCACGGGCAATCTGGATCGGCACACCGCTGGCCAGGTCTATGAGCTGATGCTGGAGTTGAATGCGGACATCGGCACCGCGCTCGTCATCGTGACCCATGACCAGACGCTCGCGGCGCGCATGGATCAGGTCTGGCGGTTGGGTGACGGGGTGCTGACGACCGGTTCCGACACCATGGCCGCGGTGATCGCCTGAGCGCGCATCTCCTGATAGTGCTGCTGCCGCCGTGCGATCTCACGCCGCAGATTCCAGCGCCACAGTGCCTGGACGCCGAAATAGCCCAGCGCGGCGAACACCACCGCGCAGACCAGGCTGCCGATCAGGAACGGCGTCAGCACCCCGAGCCAGTTGTGCGGGTCGATCCAAAAGTCCAGGTCGAAGCCCTTGGGGCGCACCCCCATCATCAAGGACCCCACCGCATAGCCCGAATAGGAGATGGGCGCGAGCGTCAGCGGGTTGTTGACCCACACCGCCGCTAAGGTGAGCGGCAGGTTGACGCGCAGCGCGATGGCCAGGGCCGCTGACGCCAGCATGTGAGCGACCGGCGGCATATAGGCGACGAAAAACCCTACGGCGACGGCACCTGCGGCCGAGCGGCGGTTCAGGTGCCACAGGTTCGCGTCGTGGATGCGCTTGCCGAAGACGGACATGTGGCGGTGCTCCAGGATAGTCCTGGGATCGGGCATGATCCGCTTGAGCAGTTTTTTCACGTCGCTATCCTTGGGGCTTCTTAGGGTTGAACGGGCGGGTAGCCGACGGGCGGCGGCGCGGTAATGGGGTCGTCCCTGATTCCCGGGGCGGGGACCGGACGCGCGGCCTCAAGCGTCCGGCCTGCTCGGTCGGTAGCGGCGGCTCCTGTCGCTTGTTGAGGATGGCCCCTCGCTGGAACGCGGCATGTTACGCGGTTCCGACCACCGCCCCGGCGTTTTTCAAGCGGCCCAAGGTCTGGCGGCTGCGGCCTCGATCACGGTCCCGGCCATGCCGCGAACGGCGATGGCTTTAGTCCGCTGTGCGGACCCTTCGCCGCGGGCCCTAGCAGTCTGTCGGACTTCGGGGCCCCGTCGGGGCGACGAGTCCGGTACACTGTCGGGATCAACTCCGATGGCCGTCTGATGGCCGGAGTGCTACTGCCGATGCGCCGCTTTCACCCGAAGGACCGCGACACTGACTTGTTTCTGCCGCTGTCGGTGCAGGACTGGCTGTCCAAGGGCCACCTAGCACGCTACGTGATCAAGGTGGTGGAAGGCTTGGATCTGAGCGTGCTGGTGCAGGCGTATGGCGGCAC
>JADNEJ010000442.1 GCA_016292295.1 Candidatus Thiodictyon intracellulare | reverse complement strand
GCAAAGCCTGCGCAGACTTCTTCAGCAACCCGGGTGAGTACCAGGGCGACTTGCGTCCTTGCTGACGGAGAACTTTGAAATAACCGGTCGGCGATGAAACCGAAAATTTGGCATTAGCTGAGTTATAGTCGCCGCCCTGAACGACCACTGACCCGACCAGTGCCGGGCACGGATCATAACCTACACGGACGGTGCAAGCGGATGCATGCCGGGGCGCGGGCCACCGCCCCGGCCAACTCACCCGGCACGCCGACCCGAGCCTATGCCTACCAAGTCGAACCTCAAACTTTGCCCGCCAGGCCGCTGCAGTGTACCCTCGCGCGTTTTGGCACGTACGAAGAATCCCCATGACCATCAAGTCTGACCGTTGGATCCGCCGCATGGCCGCCGCACACGACATGATTGATCCCTTCGAGCCGGGACAGGTGCGCGAGGGCGAGACTGGGCGCCTGATCTCCTACGGCACCTCCAGCTACGGCTACGACGTACGCTGTGCCGATGAGTTCAAGATCTTCACCAACATCAACTCGGCGATCGTCGACCCGAAGAACTTTGATTCCAAGAGCTTCGTGGACCTGAAGTCGGATGTCTGCATCATTCCGCCCAACTCATTCGCCCTGGCGCGGACCGTGGAGTATTTTCTTATCCCACGAAATGTGTTGGTAATCTGCCTGGGCAAGAGCACCTATGCACGCTGTTTCAGCGGGGATACCCGGGTGGTGCTGGTGGACGGCTCGACGCCGACCCTGGAAGAGATGGCGACCCGGGCGGAACAGGGGGAGCTGTTTTGGGGCTACAGCGTGGGACAGTTTGGCCGCATCACGCTCAGCCTGCTCGACGCGCCCCGCTACATCGGCCGCGACGCCTTGCTGGAGGTCAGGCTGGACAATGATGAGGTCATCCGTTGCACGCCCGACCATGAGATGGTGCTGCGTGATGGCCGCCTCCTGCCGGCGCATCAGTTGCGTCCCGGCGATTCCTTGATGCCCCTGTACCGCCAATTAGTACGCGGCTATGAGGTGCTGTATCAACCATCGAACGGACATCTCTATCCGACGCATTGGCTCGCGGATGAATGGAACCTGCGCAACGACATCTATCCGGACTTGCCCGGGACGCACCGCCACCACAAAGATTTCAACCGACTTAACAATTTGCCTTGGAATATCGAACGCCTGCCGGCGTTAGACCATATCCGGCTGCACAATGCGGAGAATTACGGCGAGGATTTCGACGCTGAGAAGCACAGCCAGTCGATTCGCGAGGCATTCGAGCGGCTACGACAGGAGCCGGGCTGGAAAGAGCACCTGAGCGAGGTCCAGCGCACCCGCGCGCAGCAATTCTGGGGCGAGGATCACTATGCGGATGCGCGTAATCTGCTGCGCCAGAAACACCTGGAGAATTTGAATGACGGGCGGTGGCAGGCCCAGCGCGATGCCATGCTGCGCGGCCTTGATCACAAATCCGCTCAAGGCCGGCGGGCCTATGTGGGTTTGCGCGCGCAAGACAATTTTCTGCAAGGAAGCGGCGACGCCGGGACTGAACAAGGTGGGCGAAACTATGATCAAGGCCTGCTGCGCTATTATGCCAACCCCCTGGCGCGGCAACTGAGTGGGGAGATTGCAAGCCGGGCCTGGGCGCAGGACGACGGCAGCCGTCGGGCAGCGCAGGCGCAAAACGCTCGGCAGCTTAACTTACGGAGCGAGATCACAGCGGACCTGGTGCAAGAGGCATTGCATCGCACCGGCTCTATCCGCGGAGCAGCACGACTCTTGGATTGTGATCGCACCGTATTTCGACGCTTCCCCGCAGCCATTGCCGCGTTCAGAGGACTGGCATCACCAAGGCGGAATCACAAGGTGGTCAGCATTCGGGAACAGCCGGGCGATCATGACGTTTACTGCCTGACAGTGCCTGAGACGGGCAACTTCGCCCTGGCCGCGGGCGTGTTCGTCAGCAATTGCGGCATTATCGTGAACGTAACTCCATTGGAACCCGAATGGGAAGGCCATGTGACCCTGGAGTTCTCCAATACCACCACCCTGCCGGCCAAGATCTACGCCAATGAAGGGGTTGCGCAGATCCTGTTCTTCGAGTCCGATGAGGTTTGCGAGACCTCGTATCGGGATCGCGCCGGCAAGTATCAGGGCCAGCGCGGGGTGACGCTGCCGAAATCTTGACGCGACGGTCGCGTCGCGCGACCTCTAAGGTCATTGGTCCGCACAGCGGACCCTACGCCTGCCGGACTTGGGATCAGCCGCTCACCGCCTGGGCCTCACCCAAGTCCACCCGCGCGCAGGTGCCGCGGCCCGGTTCGCTTGAGAGTGTGAGCTGCCAGCCGTTGCGCTCGCACAGCCGCCGCGCAAGCGACAGGCCGATCCCCGCCCCGGGCTCGTCGGGTCCCGGTAGCCGCGCCTCAGGGCGAGCGTGGCCGGAGCCAGGCCCACCCCAGTGTCGGCCACCTCGACCCAGGCGGGGTCGATGGTGATGCGGTTCTGACCCTCGCGGGTGTGGAAGCAGGCGTTGCGGATCAGGTTCCCGAGCAGGATGCGCAGGGCTGCGTGCTCGCCGTGCTCGCCGTGCACGGCGGGCTGCCCTCTGACCTGAAGCCCATGGTCACCGGCTTGCCCTGCAGCATCCACCGGCAGTTGTCGATCAGGTCGCGCACGACCTCCTCGACCGTGAAGGGGCCCGCCGCGCGCGCCGCGCCAGTTCGGTTACCGGGGCTATCACCTGGCCGGCGAGCCAACGCCCGCCGACCGCGGAGAGCAGCCTCATGATCCCGATCCCGATCGCGAGGAACAGGCGGGTACGGTGCTCGTGCCGGGATTGGGCCGTCTTGTCGTAGAGCACGAAGAAGCGCCGCCCGTCGCGGTCGACAACGGTCACCGCATAGTCCCGGCCGCCGATGCCGACCTCAGCGAAGCCGGAGGTCAGGCCGTGCAGAGCCGCTGGCACCAGCGCGGGGTCGGAGCCCGGCAGGACATAGTTGCGGATGGTCGCGGTCGCCGGCAGTGGACAGTCCGGCTCCAGGGAGAAGTCCTCCTGCGCCTCCTGCATCTCGGTAGCCATCGTGTCCTTGAGCACACGCCGCTCCAGTTGGTCGGTGGCCAAATCCAGCTTCACCACCATCGCCAGACAGACCCCCGCCCCCAGGAGCGCAAAGCCCAGGGCCACTCGGAAGCGCAGGTTGCGCCTAAAGCGCATCCGCCTCGGCCAATCGATAGCCGACCCCGTGGATGGTGCGCGCAGCAGGGGTTCGGTAAAGGGCCTGTCGATGGCGAGCCGCAGCACATGCCTTGGACTCCAGAAGGTGGCCGCTGCCCGGAACGATGATCAAGGCCTGCGACGGCATCGGCCAACGACTTGACAAAATTTTTACCCCGCGGGCGTTAGGCTGTTTGGTCAGCGAAAACATGGAACCCTTGCCGCCGCGGAGCCCCCCCCGGTGACCAACGAACCCCCGGCCGCCACGGTGCGCTCGAGCGGGCGCCGCCGCGTGACGAACCCGGGGCGGGCGCACAGGATGGGGCCATCCCCTGCCCCACCGCTCGACCATTAAAGTTTCACTTCAGCCACGACCACGTATAGAGCACGCCATGACCGAACCCCTAGTACCTCGCGATGTAATCGCTCGGACCACTTCCGGCTAGGCTTCCAGCGGCTTGCCCTGGCCTGTCCAGCGGAAAGGCTTGGCCATCGTCTCATTGAAATAGCCGATGAATTTGTTGATTTTATCGCATAGATTTTTGACCGAAAGAACATTTCCTCGTGGAATAACTTTGCGGGCCAAGATCGAGAACCAAATTTCAATCTGATTCAGCCATGA
>JADNEJ010000492.1 GCA_016292295.1 Candidatus Thiodictyon intracellulare | reverse complement strand
CGTCCAAGGGCCTCAGGCGGTGGCGCCGGTCGCTAAGTCCGACAGGCTGCTAGCGTCGCGCAAACGGAAGTGCCAAGTCTGCACCAGACATCCCCCGTGGCGGGCGCCGCTTCGCCGCCGATCGATCACTACCACGAGCCCAAGCATGACCCTGTCGAGTGCTATCCTGACCCGCAAGCCCGCGATTGCCCGGGTCCTGCTCCTGATCTTCGCCTTCTGCGCCTGGTCACTCACGGCACCGGCCAACATCGCGCTCGCGCTGCTCGCCGCGCTGTTCCTGACCGAGGTCCCAGGCCACCGGCGGCAACTGCGCCGTGAGCCGGCCCTACTGCTCTTGGTCGGCGTGCTGACCGTCACCAGTGCACTGGCGCTGCGCGCCGCCTGGCTGTTCCCGACCACGGCGCCTGACCAGTGGCAGGCGGTCTCGGCCTGGTCGGCACCCTTTCTCTTCATCGTCCCCGCCTGGTGGCTACGCCGTGACCCCGACCAGGTCTGGCCGCTGCTGGGGGCCGCCTTCCTGGGGCTGATCGTCGGGGTCTTGCACAAGACCGACTGGTCCCTGAGACCCCTGGTGCTTGCCGGGATGCGTTACCACTTCGGCTACGCCGCCCTGGGGCTCGCCTTCATCGCCTCGGTGATGCTGGTCGGGGTCTCTCTGTTCCGCGCCCGGATCACCGGGATGCGCATCGGCGGGCGGGCGCGGCCCCTGCTCGGCTGGGCACTCTGGGTCCTGGGGCTCGCCTTCCTGCTGGTGATTCTGGTGGTCACCCAGTCCCGGGGGGCGGCCGTCGGGCTTGCCATCGTCGGGGTGCTCTATGGCCTACTGCAATGGCGCTATCCAGGGCGACAGGACGGGCGGGCACCGTGGCAGGCCCGCCTGGCCCTGGTCTCCTCCGCGCTCCTGTTCGTCGCCCTGGCAGGGACGCTCCTGTGGACCACGCGGGGCCGCCAACTGGCGGATCTCCGGGAACTTACCCTCGGCAGCCAGGGCGAGTTGAGCTACAACGAGGCGGCGTCCGTCGCCATCCGGCTCAACCTGGCCGAGGTCGGGCTCCAGGTCTTCAGCGAGCGCCCGCTGCTGGGCTTCGGCCCTGGGACTAGCACCACCGAGTTCCTGCTGCCGCGACGAGTCGTGGCGGTCTCCGACTACCAACTGGCCCATGCCCCGGCCGCCTCCCACCTGCACAGCGTGGCGATCGAGACCCTGACCCGCTTCGGCCTGGTCGGCATCCTCATCGCCGCCGCGCTGCTCACGGTACTGGGGCGCGCCTACCGCACCCTGTGGTCGGACCCCCGGGCGGCGCCGGACCTACGCGCCTTCCTGACCCTGGGCGCCGTCATGCTGCTATTCTATTGTCTCTACGACTTCCGTCTGATGAACCTGGATCTCCGCTTCTTCTTCATCCTCTTCCTCAGCATCCTCTACAGCTTCCAACTGGCGCACCGAGCGCCCGGGGGCGTCGGACACCGGCCCGACGTATCATGACCGCACCCTCCCGCTTGGCCATCTACTGCGGCCCCTTCGACGGCGGCAGCACTGCCAAGATCGCCGCCAGCCTGGCCAACGGCTTCGTCGCTCGGGGCACCCCCACGGACCTCTTGGTCACCGCCTCCCGCGACCCCATCGCCGAGGCGACCGACCCCCAGGTCCGAGTGGTCGCCATGGGCCGCATGGGCCCCTGGACCCGGGTCCCGGCCACGGTCCTGTATCTGCGCGAGTGCCGCCCGGCGGCAGTCCTCACCCACCGCATCCGCGAGGACGTCTTCACCCTCAAGGCGGCGCGCCTGGCCGGCACCGGCACTCCGGTGTTCGTCACGGTGCACGGGCGCATGAGCGTGAAGCTCGACCACCTCAAGGGCTGGAAGGGCCGCCGCCGCCGCGCCGAGGTCCTGCACTGGTACCGCCGCAACCGCGGCCTCGTCGCCATCTCACAGGACACCGCGCAGGACCTGCACGCACTCCTTGGGGCCGCGGCCCCGGTGACCACCATCCCCAACCCCATCGTCACGGCGCGGATGCTGGAGCTGGCCCAGGCCCCGATCGACCACCCCTGGTTCCGCGCGGACCAGTCCGGGGCGCGCACCCCGATCCTAGTCTTCGCTGGCCGGCTGGAGGTGGAGAAGGACCTGCCCACCCTCCTGCGCGCCTTCGCCCGTCTGCGCGCGGGACTCGATTGCCGGCTCTTGATCATCGGCGACGGGCGCCTGCGCTCGCAGGTCGAGTCCATCCGAGCCGCGCTGGGGCTCGCCGAATCGGTCGACATGCCCGGCTGGGCGGCCAACCCCTATCCCTATCTGCGCCGGGCCAGCCTGGTGGTGCTGTCCTCGTTCTGGGACGCCCTGCCCACGGTCCTGATCGAGTCGCTCGCACTCGGCACCCCGGTCGTCAGCACCGAGTGTGGGGCCGGTCCGCGAGAGATCCTGGCCGACGGGCGCTTCGGTTCCCTGGTCCCGCCCCGCGACCCGGCGGCCCTGGCGGACGCCATGGCCCGGACCCTGGCCGACCCGCTCCCGGCCGCCACTCTGCGCCAGGGCGGCGAGCGCTATGAGGCACAGCGCAACGCCGATCGCTATCTCAAACTGATGCTGGAGTCCGCCGCCGGGGGGCCTCATGCCGGTTGAGCGCATCGCCCTGGTGGTCACCGATTTCGAGGGCGGCGGGGTCGAACGCAACCTCACGCACCTGGCCCGGGGGCTGGCCCGGCTGGGCGTTGCGACCTGGCTCCTAGTCGGTGACCCGGACCACGCGTATCTCCAGGACCCGGAGCCCGGCCTGCGCGTCCTGCGGGTCACCGAGCCGCGCACCGAGTTCCTGCGCGCTTTCATGCAGCGCGAGCGCCCAGACTGCCTGGTTACCGGCAAGCTGGCCGACGACCTGGCCGCCCTGGCGGCGCGCACCGGGCTGGCACCCGCGGCCGGGGGTGCGACCCGCCTAGTTGCCGCGGTCGGCACCCTGATGTCCGGGCGCTTCCAGCCACACCGCTGGAACCCGCTCAAGACTCGCCGGGAGACCCATCGCATCGGCGTCTGCTACCGGCAGTTGGACGGGATCACTGCCGTCTCCGCGGCCGTCGCCGGGGACCTGCGGCAGGTCTTCGGGGTCACCGAGGTACCCCTCGCCGTCCTGCACAACCCCATACTCCCGGACGACCTGGCGGACCTGGCCGCCGCTCGGTGCCCCCACCCCTGGCTCGTCGAACCCCGGGGCCCGGGCCGGCCTCCGGTCGCCGTCGCGCTCGGCGGGCTGCGCCGGGTCAAGGACTTCGCCACCCTGCTGCGTGCCTTCGCCCGCGTGAACCAACCGGCAGCACGGCTCATCATCATCGGCGAGGGCAAGGAGCGGCGGCACCTCATCAGGCTGGCACACCGGCTCGGCCTCGGCGCCCGCCTGGACCTGCCCGGCTTCATCGCCAACCCCTTCCCTTACCTCGCCCGCGCCGACCTGCTGATGTTGTCCTCGCGCCGCGAGGGCCTACCCAACGCACTGGTCGAGGCCCTGGCCATGGGCACGCCGATCGTCGCCACCGACTGCGCGAGCGGCGTACGCGAGCTGCTGCGCGACGGACGGCTGGGCCCCCTGGTGCGGCTCGGCGACCAGGATGCCTTGACCAGGGCCATCGACACCAGTCTGCGCTGGATCGCCGGCGACACCTTGGACCGGGACAAGCTGCGTGAGGCCGCGCAACCCTACCGGCTCATCCCCGCCGCCCGCGCTTACCTGGAGTTCTTCGGCTCGCTGGCGGCGCCGACCGGCTGAGGCCGCGACCTCCGGTTGATGAGGGCTGATCGTCCGGGAGGTCGACCTATACACTCTCATCTGAGATTTTCGCTCAGGACCCTAGCGTAACCGGCCGACGTCGATATAC
>JADNEJ010000092.1 GCA_016292295.1 Candidatus Thiodictyon intracellulare | reverse complement strand
GCAACCCCCTGCTCAGCGCACGCGTCGGCACCGCCGTGGCGTCACGCGCGGGGCCTTCGCCCGACTGCAAAAATGGCCAAAGTCGAGTAGAACTGGCCGAATACCGTTTCGAACATGGCGAAAGCCGTCATGGGCCCCCGTAGCGTGGCTATGTCCCCATAGCCGACCGAGGTGATGGTCGCGAGGCTGAAATAGACGAACAAGCCGGTGCGCGCCCGCGGGTCGGCGAAGTAGGCCGCCAGCTCGGGACTGACGGCGAACGAGCCGGGCATCAGTATGTCCAACAGGCTATAGAAGTGCGCCCAACTAGCCGCGGCCAGGAGGTAGCTACATACCGCCCCGAGCACGTCATCCGTACGGATCTCCTGCTGCGGGAAGACGTTGCGCAGGATCAAGGCGGCGGCCTAGCCGTCGAACAGCACCAAGGGCAGCTTTTGCAGGACCTCAATCCAGGAAGGGGAATCGTCCGGCAGGGCGTACTGCGCCCAGCCCAGCAAGACCACGACCACCAATCCCAGCAGGGCGAGAGGACGGGTCCGGCGCCCCTCGAAGACGACCAGGACCATGACGAAGAGCGAGACCTCCACCAGCAGCTCAGCGAGGGCGGCCACCCCGATCAGGCGCCGCTCGATGGAGTCGACGATCAGGCTGCAGAGCATGATCGATAGCAAGATCAGATATCGGTGATCGCATAGGTTCTTGCTCCAGGCCGCGGCCGGAGAGCCGCCGGCGCCGACAGGACGGGTCGCGCAAGGGGTTGCTCCCGGACCGACCAGCGGCGGCCTGTGGCCCTGCATGCACTGCGGTTTGCGATTCATCATCGCTCGTACCTGGGTTAAGTAGTCCCGAATAATCGGGAGTAGTTCTCGCTGGTGATGCGCGCCAGGTCCGCCACGGCCATCCCCCGCTCCGCAGCGATGCAGGCGGCGACCAAGGGGACGAACCGAGGTTCGTTGGGCTTGCCGCGATGGGGAACCGGGGCGAGATAGGGAGCGTCAGTCTCGATCAGGAGCCGGTCCAGCGGCACCTGGCGGGCGACCGCGCGCAGGGCCGTCGCGGTCTTGAAAGTGACGATGCCGGAGAAGGAGACATAGAAGCCCAGGTCCAGCCCCCGGCGGGCCGTCTCCCAGTCCTCGGTGAAGCAGTGCAGGACGCCGCCCACGGCGTGCGCACCCTCCTCGCGCAAAATGCGGATGCAGTCATGCCGGGCGTCGCGGGTATGGATAATCAATGGCTTGAAGCAGGCGCGGGCGGCGGCAATGTGGGTGCGGAAACGCGCCCGCTGCCACTCCAGATCCCCGTCGCTGCGAAAGTAGTCGAGCCCGGTCTCACCGATGGCGACGGTCCGCGGGTCCGCGGCCAGGGTCACCAACTGCGCAACGCCCGGTTCAGCACCCGCCACCTCGTTGGGGTGGACACCGACGGACAGGGCCACCTGCGGGTAGGGTTCCACCAGGGCGCGCATGCGAGGGTGTGCGACGAGGTCGATGCAGGCGCACAGGATACGGGTCACCCCGGCATCCCGAGTTGCTGCCATCAACCGGGCGAAGTCGCCCTGGTAGGGGGTCAGGTCCACCCGATCGAGGTGGCAGTGCGAGTCGGTAAACATGCTACATCGTATGCGTCTGACGCTCGGCGTTGAGGACGCCGACCAGGTACTCCTCGATTTTGCGCCGGGCCACGCCCTTGTCCTGCTCGCTGAACTGGACCCCGACCGCGCGGTTGCCCTCGGAGCCGAGCGGGGGTGACCCAGATCACCTTGCCGGCCACCGGGATGCGGTCGGGCTTGTTCATCAACTGGAGCAGCAGGAAGATCTCGTCTCTCAATTGATAGCGCTTGGTGGTCGGGATGAAGAGTCCGCCGTTGCAGATGAAGGGCATGAAGGAGTCGTAGAGAGCGGCCTTGTCCTTGATCGCAAAGCTAAGTATACGCGGCTGGCCGTCGATGGCGCCGCCCGGGACGCCACCCGAGATACCACTCGGAGTTAAGGGAGGGTACTCATCACTTAAGCTCCTTAAGGTTTGATCAACACTGACAGACCCGCCCACATTCGATCAAGAGCGACTCCAACTGCATCAGTGGATTGATGGTGCTCTCCAACAATCCCCTCGCCTCGAAGACCCGCCGCAGCAGCCGCTGTGCCGCACCGGGATCGACGTGCGTGGCGAAAGCGCCCAGCACCGACGCCAACTCCGGGTCCGCGAGACGCGGCGGCGCGGGTGAGACCATCAGCCGCAGGAGGTCACAAAGGCAGTCCGTCAGGCAGTCCAATGATAGCCGGGTACCCACCCCGTTCCAAGCCACGGCGGCGGCCACCGGATCCAGTTCACCCCGGCCGATACCGATGAAACTGCGCACCAGAGTATCGCGGCTGGCGAGGGTCGCCTGATCGAACTCCTCCAGGGCCCTCAGGGGAGCGCCATAGGCCAGGCGCAAGCGGGCCGCCGCGGCCTCGCCCAGCAAGGGGGTCAGCCAGGCGAGGGCCTGGTCAGACGGCGGTACCGCCAGCTTGAGCAGTTGGCAGCGGCTGCGGATCGTGGCCGGGAGCCGCCCGGGCTGTTCGGCGATCAGCATCAACAGGGTGTTGCCCGTCGGCTCTTCCAGGGTCTTCAGGAGCGCGTTGGCTGCGGCGGCATTCATCCGGTCCGCCGGGTCGATCAGGATGACCTTGCGCGTCCCGCGCACCGGGGTCAGGACGGCGCGTTCGGTCAGCTCACGGATGGCATCAATGAGTATCTCCCCCGACTTGGACTCCGGATCGGGCGCCACGCGCGCCAGATCGGGGTGACTCCCGGCGGCGTTGAGGCGGCAGTCCGCGCAGGCGCCGCAGGCCAGACCGTCCGGGCGCGGCGTCGGACACAGGAGCGTGCGGGCGAACAGGGTGGCCAACCGCCGCTTGCCCAGGCCCCGGGCCCCCACGATTAAGAGCGCATGAGGCAGCCGGTCCACCGCCTGGGCCTGCCGTAGCCGCGCCCAGCTCGGTTCCAGCCAGGGCAGCAGTTCGCCGTCGGCAGGGACTATGGTCAGGGAGTCAGTCATCGCAGCAAGAGGCGGTCATTTGCGTTTATTTGCGGACAAATAATCTTCTCTCGATGCCACCAAATCCGCGACGATCCGAGCCACGGCGGCAGTCACCTCGCCTAAGGGCCGGGTCGCATCCAGCACCCGATAGCGTTGCTGGCAGGCCGCGGCACGCTCACAATAGACGGCGCGGGCGGCCTCGAAAAAGCCCAGCCGCTCCGCTTCAAAGCGATCCGGCTCACCTCGCCCGCGGGCCCGCGCCAGGCCGAGTTCCGGCGGCAGATCGAAGAGGAGTGTCAGGTCCGGGCGCAGGTCCCCCTGGACCAGGTCCTCGAGCGCCGCGATCCTCGCCTGGGCGATCCCGCGGCCCCCGCCCTGATAGGCATAGGTGGCATCGGTGAAGCGGTCGCACAGCACCCAGGTGCCCGCGGCCAGGGCCGGCTCGATGACCTGAGCCAAGTGCTCGGCGCGGGCGGCGAAGACCAGCAACAGCTCGGTGGTCCCGCCTATGCTCGTGTTGGCCCGATCCAGGAGCAGGGCGCGGATGCGCTCGGCGATCGGCGCGCCTCCCGGCTCACGGGTCGTGACGACGCCGCGCCCGCGCGCCCGCAGCCAGTCGGCCAGAGGGCCGATCTGGGAGGACTTGCCGGCCCCCTCGATCCCCTCGAAGGTGATAAATCGCCCGCGCTCATTCATCCTAGTACCACACGATGGAAATTCTAATTCCATTTCTTTGAGTATGTCGTAAGCTAATATTTTTTCAGAATTCTACTGATTCTCTGCGATGCCCTTACTGCGTGCTGAGTGTGACCGCAATCAGCGGCTCGATCCCGGCCGCGTCGCAGGCCGCCACGTTGTC
>JADNEJ010000335.1:1970-3882 GCA_016292295.1 Candidatus Thiodictyon intracellulare | reverse complement strand
CAGGTTCAGTGAGGGTTTTCAATCATGACCTAGACCTTGACCCCGAAGGGGTGAAACTGGCTGCATTGGTTCGGTTCGCCGTGGTTTGGACTGCGGGTCGATGGCATATCAACCTGACCCAAGCAGAGCTACGACCTAGCTTGGTTGTTGGTCTGAAGTAGACATCTGTGTGCGGGGTTGTTACACGTAATGAACGAATTGGTGGCGAAGCGGGGCGAGTTGGCCGGGCAGGCGCAGCTGTGTCACCAGGAATTGCAGCGGCTGGGGGCGGAGTTGGGGCATCTGGAACCTCGGCGGGATTCGGCCGCGCAAGCGGCGCCGCGGCTAGCGTTGGTTTGCGCCCGGGGAATGCCAGCGGCTTGTCTTTGGAGGTCCTGCGTGATGCGGGTGGGCCCTTATCGGACCAGGGTGTGACGCGCAGGCGGTGGCGGCGCGTAGGGGCTTGCAAGGACCGACCCGAGGTCCTGACGGCGCTTCACAAGACGAGCCTGGCGGTGCTGCGACGCCTGACCGGCAAGGGCGCGGCGCGGGCCATCGAGTTGGCTGGCGGGGGGCGGGCCTGGGTGCGGGCGTGAGGGGTTCAGGCCGCCAGTCGCTCCGGGCGCCGAGTATTGCCCTGCCAATAGCCGCTCCAGTCGCGATGCGGACGGGTGCAGGCACACTTGGTGAGGATGTCGGAGAAAATCTCCCCGTTGGACCAGCGCTGGGTGTCTTCGCGATAGGCCGTCTCGTTGGCGTAGTTGGCGAGATGAGCCAGGCCGAAGTGGTGGTGCTGGCCGATCTGCATCCGCCGAAAGCGCGAGATCAGCGATTCGGCCTGGTTGTCGGTCGTCCCGTCCGCGGCCCGATACTCGCGCTGATGATTGACTCGCCGCGTCCGATAGCGCCCGTGCAACAGGTCGTAGGCGTCGTGCTCGTTGGCCGAAATCGTCGTCCCTGGGGCGATGAAGCGCGCTGCCAGGGCGCCGACGTATCAGTCTGATTTTCATGGTGGATGATGAAGGTCAGGGTACGTTTTCCGCCGACCCGCCCGGCGAGATCATCCACCGGGTAGGTCTCATGCATCACCAGGACACAGCGCTTGTCGGGGTTTTGGTGTTCGACCAGGCGCTGATCCACCCGGTCCTCGGCTCGCGGGGCGTACCGAACCGCCCACATAGGCCTCGTTGAGCTGTACCTCCCCGGCCAACGGCGTCTCGTCACGCTGCACCATCAGGCTCTCGCGCAGCTTGTGCATCAGCACGAAGACGGTCTTGTACTGCACGTCCAGGTCGCGGCTCAGCTGAAGCGCCGACAACCCATTGGCCGCATTGCTGTAAATCACGACCGCTCCGAGGTAGACCTGCAGCGGCAACTTATGGTGAGCGAAGAGGATCCCGGAGGTCACCGAGAAGGTGTGTCCGCAAGCCCGGCAGCGCCACTGCTGGCGGCTGCGCAGAAACCAATACTCCTCGACCACGCCGCAGCTTGGGCACACCGGCGCCCCGTTGCGGCTTCAACGGACCTCCCGGAACACGGTGAACGCTTGGTCGTCGGTCATCGCGAACACTTCGCGTAGCGACAGGGTTCGGGCGGCGGCCGACAGGAGGAAGTGGGATCCGGGCATGAGGGGGGTTCCGGTGCGTGGACGATGGTCATAGTATGCGCCGGAGGCGGCTCAAACCGTGAGCCTGCCGCCTAAGCCGTTGACGAAAAAAACATGTGCGGTTGCTACATAATGCCGTATTGCACTGTTGTCGGTGTTGCACCGATGACGCCTCTTTCGCGGGGTGCATTGGGGCTTGAGTTGGTCTACGGCGGCTTTATCCCGTGGCACTTGGGATTGCTTGGTTAATCATCGTCAGGCTTCTCGGCCTTGGTGGTCTTCGTTTTAAGCTTTACCTCCTTTGAGTCTACCTTGACGGTCTTTGCC
>JADNEJ010000335.1:0-1870 GCA_016292295.1 Candidatus Thiodictyon intracellulare | reverse complement strand
TCGGGCTTTGCGGCCTTTGCGTCGGCCTTAGGGGTCTTTGCCTCGGGCTTTGCGGCCTTTGCGTCGGCCTTAGGGGTCTTTGCCTCGGGCTTTGCGGTTTTTGCCTCAGGTCTTGCGGCCCTGGCGGTCGTAGTCTCGCTCCTGGCTTTGGACTTGGTGGCCTTCGCTTGCGTCCGAGTCACCCTTTGCTCCTGCCGCGCGCCGTTCTCGCCGACCTTGGGTCCAGCCGCCTTAGGCCCACGTTCAGACGCACCCAGCCCGCGGCAGACTCCGTTCTGGCATTTCAATAGGTAACTGTCTGAGCCGACACAGTGCACCTTGAGAATCTCGCCGTCTGCGCTGCTGTTGATCAACTGAGCTCCCGCGTCGGTCACGTTGCAGCCGCGTAGCCGCGCATGCTGTTCTGCGTAATATGCCCAGACCCCGGCCCCGCCGGCTTGATTCAGAGTTAACATGTTGTCTTTCAGATCAACCGGCTCAGGTGTCGGTTGCGCCGGCGTCGTTCGCTCTGTGAGGCTGGGACCGGGGGGTGCGCTGCTGCCGTCAACCACCGGCGCCGGCGACGGGGTTGACACCAATAGTCGTGGCGTGGATATCTCCTTGGGTTGGGGGGGGCGCGCCAGTATGGCCGCTGCTTGATGTGGCCCCGGTGCAGGTGCAGGTGGCGCCGGTGTGGCTGCCGGGAAGGGGGGCTCGCGTGGCTCCCCTGGCGCGCGAGCGGGTGTGGGTGCCGGGCCGGGGTCGGCGCGAGTTGCCTGTCTTGGCGTGGCCCCATCGGCCACTGTTTGTCCCCATGCCTGCACGAGGGGGTCAGTGTTTCCCGTGTCGGCTCCGGCGGCGGGCGGCGCTGAGTTGGGTGATTGCGTCGGCATCGCGTTGGCGACACGCTGTCGGTTGGTCGTCCAATTTGAGCGCAGCGACTCGAGTGATTGCTTCAGCGCGCCCCGATAGCTCTCCGTGTAGTCCACCCGTGTGGGTGACTTCTCCCCTGGGGGCTGGGAGATCAGCGTTGCGCCTAGCGCAACATTGACCCCGCCGGATTGCTCCGCGAAGGCAGAGGTGACCTCAATGACCGGCGGCACGGCGCTCTTGGCGGCGCCCAGGGCAAGTGCGGATAGGGAGGCGAGGTCCACGGGGCGCTGCATGACCAAGAGGTCGTCGGTGGCGCTGACAATGTTCCAGCCCTTGGCCCGTGCGGAACCCATGGCTAAGCCCTTGATGTCAGGCAGGGTTGCCCACGGTATGAGGATCTGTGGGTGGTTGCCGGAATAAAAAATTTCGGAACGCATCTGGTTACCGGCACATCCGGCCAATAGCCAGATGCAGAGCGGGAACCAACTGACAATCGCGAACGAACGCTCCTTCACCTCTACCTCCCGCTGAACGACAAGCGCAGAACCCGATGAGCGCCTGAAACGAGGCGTCTCAAAGCTATGAATCTTAACACAGTTGGTGCGTTGGCAGGGCGTGCGGGGGAAGGGCACTGCAACGGCGCAACGGTGGGTATCACCGGTTGCCAGCCGCGCCGGGTCGCGGAGACCCCTGCGACAGGCGTCCTGGCTATCGCCGCGGCCTGTGGATATCGACCCAAGTGAGGCGGATCTCACCTGCCGTAGACAGTTGGACGGGTCGCTTTGCTTCGCCTCTCAGGTTTCGCCTCAAGAGCCAGAGAGTCCGTCCGTGGTCCACCAGATGATTGCCAAGAGCCCGCCTAGCAGCCTGTCGGACTTAGCGACCGGCGCCACCGCCTGAGGCTCTTGGATGGACTTTTATGGTAAAAAAAGAGACGGTTTTCGGCTAGAAACGCAGTTTTCTGCGGTGTTCCCCTGACTGCAGACGTAATACGGCCATCCGTTTCAGGTTCCACGCC
>JADNEJ010000448.1 GCA_016292295.1 Candidatus Thiodictyon intracellulare | reverse complement strand
AGGGACAATCTCAATACCCATTCCTCAGAATCCGTCGTGCGTTTAGTCGCGGATGCTATCAGCTGGAAATTTTATTTCGGTCGAAAATCTATGCGATAAGATCAACAAATTAATCGACTACTTCAATGAAACGATAGCTAAGCCTTTCCGCTGGACATACTAGGGCAAGCCGCTGGCAGCCTAGCCGGAGCTGGAAGTGGTCCGATCTATTTCATCGCGAGATACTAGGATAATCGCTTTTCAGCATTTCTATCTTTGCGTCTCTATGTCTCCGTGAGAGAATTTCATTTTTCGGGATCTGGATCTTTAGGTTAGGACAGGTCCCGCAAGCCCCCCAGGTCGATTCACTTCGCGCCTCCCTAGAGCGGAAACTGAAATTATGCCGTACCGACCCGATACCGATCGCAAGATCATCCGCCGCCTCCCGCGGCCAGGCTGGACCGACCGATGAATACCCTCGAGGCAGAATCCATCGAGATCATCCGCGAGGCCGTGGCGACCGCCCGTAATCCGTTGATGCTCTACTCCATCGGCAAGGACTCGTCGGTGATGCTGCACCTGGCGCGCAAGGCTTTTCACCGCGCGCCCCCGCCGTTTCCGTTGTTGCATGTGGATACGGGGTGGAAGTTCAAGGAGATGTATCTGCACCGCACCCGGATGGTGGCGGAAAGCGGGATGAGGCTCATTACGCACATCAATCCGGACGGCGTGGCGGCGGGGGTGAACCCATTCACCCATGGCAGCAACTATCACACCGACGTGATGAAGACCCAGGGGCTCAAGCAGGCGCTGGATGCGCAAGGCAGCGACGTGATCTTCGGCGGGGCGCGGCGTGACGAGGAAAAGAGCCGGGCCAAGGAGCGGGTCTTCTCCTTTCGCGCGGCGGGCCACCGCTGGGACCCCAAGGCGCAGCGCCCGGAGCTGTGGAATCTGTACAACACCCACATCAAGCCGGACGAGACGATCCGCGTCTTTCCCCTCAGCAACTGGACTGAGCTCGATATCTGGCAATACATCCACGCCGAGCAGATCCCGATGGTACCGCTCTATCTGGCGGCGGAACGGCCGGTCGTTAACCGCGGTGGGCAGTGGATCATGGTCGATGACGAGCGCTTTCCATTCGCCCCGGGTGAGCAGGCGCAGATGCGGCGCGTGCGCTTCCGCACCCTCGGGTGCTGGCCGCTCACGGCGGCGATCGAGAGCGACGCCGATACGCTCGAGGCGGTAATCGCTGAGACCTTCAATGCGCGTGGTTCCGAGCGTGAAGGCCGGCTGATCGATTCCGATACGCCCGGCTCAATGGAAAAGAAGAAGCAGGAGGGGTATTTTTGATGAGCATCCTACACGCACGCGACATTGCCTTCTATTTAGAAAGCCAGCGTAACAAGGAGACGGTGCGCTTCATCACCTGCGGCAGCGTGGATGACGGCAAGAGCACCCTGATCGGGCGCTTACTATTCGAGAGTAAGTGTATCTTCGACGATCAGTTGCAGGCACTGGAGACCGACTCGCGTCAATACGGGACCCAGGGCGAAAAGATCGACCTAGCGTTATTGGTAGACGGGCTGCAGGCCGAGCGAGAACAGGGTATCACCATCGATGTGGCCTACCGCTTTTTCGCCACCGACCGCCGTCGCTATATCGTCGCCGATACACCCGGCCATGAGCAGTACACACGCAATATGGCCACCGGTGCCTCCACGGCCGATCTGGCGGTCATCTTGATCGATGCGCGCAAAGGGGTATTGACGCAGAGTCGCCGGCACAGTCGCATCGTGGCGATGATGGGCATCTGTCACGTGGTACTGGCGGTCAATAAGATGGACCTGGTGGGCTACGATCAAACGGTCTACGACGCGATCGTTGAGGAGTACGTGGTCTTTTCCGCTAGCTTCGGGTTCTCCAGTATCCAAGCGATCCCTCTGTCCGGCCTGGATGGCGACAATGTGCTGCATGCCAGTGCCCGTATGCCCTGGTACAGCGGCCCAAGTCTGATGGAATACCTCGATACGGTGGACCTGCGCGACGCCAGTGACCGCGGCGCTTTCCGGATGCCGATCCAGTGGGTCAACCGGCCGAATCTGGATTTTAGAGGCCTATGCGGACGCCTTGCCGAAGGGACCTTGCGCCCGGGTGACACGGTGCGCGTCTTGCCTTCGGGCGTATCGGTGCAGGTGAAGAGTATCCTGGCGGGTTTCGATGAGGTGAACGCGGCTCAGGTAGGGGACGCGGTGACCGTGACCCTGGCGGCCGAGGTCGATGCCAGCCGCGGCGATGTGCTGGTGGCGAGTGCCAATCCCCCGGAGGTGGCGGACCAGTTCGAGGCCAAGCTGCTGTGGATGGTCGAGCACCCCATGTCACCTGGCCGGCAGTACCTGATGAAGCTCGCCTGCAAGGAGGTGACGGCGACCATCACTACCATCAAGTATCGCGAGGACGTGAATACCGGTGCCCACCTGGCGGCGAAGAAGCTTGGCCTGAATGAGATCGCGACCGTCAACCTATCAACCAGCGCCCCGCTGGTCTTCGAGCCCTATGGGGTCAATCGGGTGCTGGGCGGTTTCATCATGGTCGACAAGCTCAGCTTCGAGACCGTCGGCGCCGGCATGATCGAGTTCGCGCTGCGGCGTTCGAGCAATATCCATTGGCAGGCATTGGAGCTGAACCAGCAGGCGCGGGCCGCGCAGAAACACCAAACCCCGCGCTGCGTCTGGTTCACCGGCCTCTCGGGCTCGGGCAAGTCGACCATTGCTAACCTGCTGGAGCTGCGTCTGCACGCCGAGGGCAAACACACCTACCTGCTCGACGGCGACAACGTCCGCCATGGGCTCAATCGCGACCTGGGCTTTACCGGGGCGGACCGGGTGGAGAACATCCGCCGTGTCGCCGAGGTGGCGCGGCTGATGGCCGATGCGGGGCTGATCGTGCTGGTCAGCTTCATCTCGCCCTTCATCAGCGAGCGCCGCATGGCACGCGACCTGTTCGGCGCGGGTGAGTTCATCGAGGTCTATGTCGATACGCCCATCGAGGAATGCGAGCGGCGCGATGTGAAGGGCCTCTATGCCAAGGCGCGCGCCGGGACGCTCAATAACTTCACCGGTATCGACAGCCCCTATGAGGCCCCGCAGGCACCCGAGGTCCATCTGGAGACGGCACGGCTGTCCATGGAGTCTTGCGTCGACGCATTGTTGCGGGCGTTGGGCTAGTACTACACGATGGAAGCCCTAATACCATTTCTGGGAGTATGTCGTAAACTACAATTTTTTCAGAATTCTACTGATTCCCTGCGATGCCCTTACTGCGTGCGAACTTGATAACAAATCCGCCCAAGGCCGGCCAGCCCATGTGAGTTTTCTGGCGCAAGATCATGTTTTTCAATGGAGCGACGACGCTGGGACTGAATAAGGTGGGCGGAATTATGATCAAGGCCCTGCGTGCTGCGCCCGTCCCTGTAACCGATCGTGATCGTCGACAACTGAAGACGCTTGAACGACAACCGACCTGTCCGCAGCATCTCGTCGCACTCTATCGGGGGCTTTTTTAAAATCAGTGGACATCAAACCGCATTGCAGTCGCGGCTGGCTGAACGTCAAACCAGATCCCCAGTTCGCGGAGAAACTCCACGACATCTGCGAGACGTGCCGTCTGGCCCCGGAGCGGGCGACAGCGGGAATCCAGACGATCTCTGTTGACGAAATTAATGGAATACAGGTATTTGAGCGTATAGCGCCGACGCAGCCAATGACCTCGGGACGGGTCGATCGCCGCAAATTCGCGTATCAGCGCCACGGTACCCATACCCTGATTGCCGGGTTCAATGTCGCGATCAACAAGGTGACTCGGCAACTCGGCCAGACGCGAACCGAAGACGATTTCGCGCGTTTC
>JADNEJ010000490.1 GCA_016292295.1 Candidatus Thiodictyon intracellulare | reverse complement strand
GCTTCTTGTAGACGAAACCGAGGCGATGCAGCAGTGCGGTCATCCCGCTGGCGGTATAGGTGACGCCAAATTCCTCATCGATCCACGCGGCGACATCCTTGGCCGTCAGGTATAGATGTGCTTGAACAGGCACATTCAGGGCCACCAGATCAGTGTCGGTGAGCGCGCAGTCGCTCCCCTGGTAGGCCATATGCAACAAACCGGGCAGACAGCCCTGCTGATAGCGCCGAAAATGGTCGCACACGGTGTTGGAGTCGATCAGCAGGACTTCGGCGACCTACTCTGCCGACCAGCCGCCCGCCAGCGACACGACCGCTTTGATGCGGTCGGCCTCGCGCTGATCGCGCGTACGTCGGTGGGCGGCACGCAGCTCGGCGAGTTGTTCGGTGGAGAAGGTATAGTCAAGCATAGGGACGATAATATATCGACGTCGGCCGGTTACGCTAGAGTCCTGAGCGATAATCTCAGATGAGACGTGTATAAACCAGTTAGTTACTGATCAGGATTCCGATCCCGCGGACATCCTACAGCATAACCAGTTGACTTTGTTCTACTAAACGTTTGGACACTAGTGTGTTTACGACATACTCCCAGAAATGGCATTAAGATTTCCATCGCGGGGTACTAGCTCATTTATCGCCCGCTGTCAGGTCATCAGTGAGGCTCGCGAAAAAACAGGCTCCAGCGTGTATGGTTAACCGGCTGCCTAGGACCGCGAAGCGCAATTGCCGATGCCGGTCCGGTGATCGCGTAAGACTCAAAAAATCAAACAGGATCAACAAAACTTTAAATGATTAATAGAATAAATAGGGTGCAACACGCACCAACAAAACACCCTGTCAAACCCGTAAAATAATGTTTATCTTGTCTATATATTCTCAGCCAACTCGAACGTTGCATTGAGCTGATCTAATTAATTTTCAGTAGCTTAAGATACTCTCAAGCCGCCTGCGCCGTCACGCCGCGGCCGGCGCAGCCGCAGGTCGACCAAGTGCGCCACCAGGGAGGCCATGAGAAAGCGTGTGACCCAGTACCCGGGGCGCGCCCTTGAGCGCCGCGCACAGGGCGGGCATCAGGGCGCCGCCGGTGGCCGGAATGAATATCGAGGCGCGGTGCGCGAGCCAGCGCGAACGCTGGTACCAGAGGATGAGGAGGATGGCCGTCGCCGGGACCGGCAGGAACAGGATCAGGTCGGTGGCGCGGCCGCCGGCGTAGAACTCGGCCATGCCCAGCCTTGCCTGATCCTGGACCCTTCATTTAGCAGAGACCAACCCAAGGAGATGACCCATATCTTTGAAGAATATGCGGATATGGGCCGCCGGCCGAGACTTGACCAGGCGTTTGTTCATATAGGCCTCCCAGGTGAGCTGCTGCACATCCGGGTCCGCACACATCTTGACGAAGCGCTCGCGCCGCTTGTCGCTAGAGTACCAGAAGCGCTGCATGATCCCCAGGACCCAGAAGACCCGGCCATGGGCCTTCATGAACCCCTTGCGGGCCAGTTTGAGGCTGCGGACATCGCCGGTGGCGCAGAAGGCCTTTGCTGCCTCGGCAGCAAAGCGCCCGCCCGCCAGCGCGTAGTAGATGCCCTCACCGGAGGCGGGGGCGACGACACCGGCGGCATCCCCCGCCAGCACCACGTTGCGCCCATCATCCCACCGGCCCAGGGGGCGTAGCGGGATGGGGGCACCCTCACGGCGGAGCGTTTCAACGTCCGCGAGCCCCGCGGCCTGGCGCAGTTCGCGCGTCGCCTCGCGCAGCGAAAAGCCGCTCTGCGCCGTGCCCACGCCGACGCTGGTGGTGTCCCCATGCGGGAAGACCCAGCCATAGAAGTCCGGCGAAATCTTACCCTGGTAGTAGACATCGCAGCGGTTGGCCTGGAAGCCTTTCTTGCCGTCTTTGGGGGAACGCACGATCTCGTGGTAGGCGCTGACACAGGGCATCTTGTTCGCACCAGGGACGCACTGGCGCGCCACCCGGGAGCGGGCACCGTCGGCACCGATCACGCAACGGGCGCGGACCTCTTGGATCTCAGCCTTGCCGCCGTCAACCTCAACCTCGTAGCGCACGATGACATCGCCATCGTCGGTGCGGACCAGTTCGGTAAAGGTCCCGGTGCGACGCACCGCACCGTTCTCGGCCGCCCGCACTCGCAGCCACTCGTCGAAGGCGTCGCGTTTGACCATGCCGACGAACCCGTTCTCGATCGGCATATCCACCTGGCGCTCAGAGGGTGCGATCATCCGGGCGGAATTGATGTGAGCACACAGTAGGTGCTGCGGGAGATCGAACTCGCGCATGGCCTGAGGCGGAATAGCCCCGCCACAGGGCTTGATGCGCCCCGCCCGATCGAGCAGCAACACCGAGCGACCGGCGCGCGCCAGGTCGGTCGCCGCCGTCGCACCGGCAGGGCCGCCGCCTACCACCACCACCTCGAAGCGCTCAATCTCGTTCATCACGCACCCCCATCCTGAAATCGCTGAAGCGATTTCAGGATATAGAAAGACAACAAATGGCTGGCAGGATGCTGCCGGCAATTAAAATCGCAAGTCATCAATCGGGAGCGGGCGCGTCGCCCTGGCGGGCGACTTGCGTGGCCAGGACAACGGCGACCAGGCGCAAAACCGCGTTGCGCGTCACGGCGAAGAGCACCACGATGGCACCCGCTGCGGCCTGGACCTGGCCACGCCGCAGGAGACAGAACCGACCGCAGGGCGTGCCGTCCGGCCTGCTCACGGGGCGAGATTTCGCACCGCGAAGGCGCTGATCATCATCCCGGTCACATAGACGCTGACGCCGATCGCGCTGAGCCAGAGGGCGCGCGCAATCGGGTCGGCGAGGAAGCGCACCATCATCCCGACCTGGATCATCAGCGCAACCGCGACCGCGGCGGCGTTGAGCGGTCGGCCCCAGGCGAAGAGGAGCAACACCACAAGGATCTGCGGTAGGGCCATGAAGAGACAGGTGGCCCAGGCGGCGCCCTTGACGCCGAGCTGGACCGGCAGCGAGCGCACGCCCATCCGCGTGTCCCCCTCGATCGCCTTGAAGTCGTTCAGGGTTAGGATACCGTGGGCACCCAGACCATAGAGACCAGCCAGGGCCAGGAGGCGCCAGTTGGGCAGTGCTCCGGACAGCATCACGGCCGCCCCGGTGATCCAGGCCAGACTCTCGTAAGAGATGCCTACCGCCAGGTTCCCCCACCAGCCGTTGGCCTTGAGGCGTGCCGGCGGGGCACTGTAGGCCCAGGCCAGCACCAGCCCGATCGCCGCCGACCAGAAGACCCAGGTGCCGAGCGTGGCGGACAGCAGGGCCGACAGGATGGTCCAGATGATCGCGATATAAAGCCCCCAACGCCCCGGGATCCGCCCGGAGGGAATGGGACGATTGGGCTCGTTGATGGCGTCCACATTGCGGTCGAACCAATCGTTCACCGCCTGGCTTGTCGCACACACCATGGGCCCAGCGAGGATCACCCCAAGCACGAAATACTGCCAGCGCGCGGCGATCGGTACCCCGGAGGACACCACACCGCAGGCAAAGGCCCACATGGGGGGAAACCAGGTGATCGGCTTTAGGAGCTCGAGCACCGCCGCGGGGGAGGGGCGGCCGGCGGCGGCCAGGGGGGACGCGGGAACTTCCATGGACATAAGGTATTACTGACAGCACCCATTGTCAACTACGCTTGACACTTGCATGGAGGCCCTGACTTCACCTCGACTTTGGCCATTTTAGGCGACCCCGATCATCGTGCCAGCCGCAACCGGCTGGTCCGCTACGCGGCCCCGGCGTGGCGGCCGAGCATGCCGCGCGCTGCCGCTCAGGCAGTCGCGGCCAGTTGCGCGAGTACGCGCTCCCAGGCGGGGCGGGGAATTACCACCTGATCCTGATC
>JADNEJ010000236.1 GCA_016292295.1 Candidatus Thiodictyon intracellulare | reverse complement strand
GCGCGCGCAAACCCACATGGGCCGGCCAGCCTTGGGCGGATTTGTGATCAAGGCCCACTCCGGCCATCGGGCGGCCATCGGGGTTGATCTCGGCAGAGTACCGGATCCGCCGCCCCGACGGGGCCCCGAAGTCCGACAGACTGCTAGTCGCCCCAGTGCTGGCCTCAGCCCTTGAAGAGCAATGGCACCACATCCTCGAACCGCGAAGCGAAATGGATCAGGAACCCCTTGCGGATATGCTCCGGGACCTCTTCGTATTCGCCGTGGTTGTCCTCCGGCAGGATGATCTCCTTGAACCCGGCACGCCGCGCGGCGATGAGCTTTTCGCGCACACCGCCGATGGGGAAGACCTCACCGGTGAGGGTGATCTCACCGGTCATGGCGACGCGCCGCACCGGCAGGTTGCGAGCCAGTGACAGCAGCGCGCTGGCCATCGTGATGCCGGCTGAGGGGCCGTCCTTGGGCGTGGCCCCGGCGGGGACGTGCAGATGGATGAAGGCCTTGTCGAAATAGCCTGGCTCGGCGCCGCATTGGCGGGCGTGGCTAGTGAGATAGCTGTAGGCGATCTCGGCGGATTCCTTCATGACGTCGCCCAACTGGCCGGTGAGCTTGATGCCGCGGCCCTGCTCGTGGGCGCGTACTGCCTCGATGGAGAGCGTGGCCCCGCCCATGGCGGTCCAGGCGAGTCCGGTCACGACCCCGGGGCCGGAGAGCTTGCGTTCGTCGCGGAAGACGGGGCTGCCCAAGTAGCCTTTCAGATCCGTCTCGCCGACGGTGATGGGTGTCTGGGCCCCCTCCAGCATCCGCACCGCGACCTTGCGCATGATCTTACCGAGTTGCTTCTCCAGCCGCCG
Organism: Candidatus Thiodictyon intracellulare; assembly: GCA_016292295.1. Classification (GTDB taxonomy): domain Bacteria; phylum Pseudomonadota; class Gammaproteobacteria; order Chromatiales; family Chromatiaceae; genus Thiodictyon; species Thiodictyon intracellulare. The sequence goes on along the minus strand of JADNEJ010000236.1, from coordinate 3,039 downwards.
CACCCCCGCGTCCCGGGCATAGCCGTCGATGAGTGCGCGCAGAGTGGTGGTGTCGAGCCGGATGGTGCCCTTGGGCAGCCCGGCACGGGCGATCTGACGGGGCAGCAGGTATTTCCTGGCGATCTGGAGCTTTTCCTCGGCGATGTAGCCGGCGAGCGTAATGAGTTCCATGCGGTCCAGGAGCGGCCCCGGGATACTGTCGGTCGTATTGGCGGTGCAGACGAACAGGACCTTGGACAGGTCGAAGCGCAGATCCAGATAATGGTCCAGAAAGTCGGAGTTCTGCTCCGGGTCCAGGACCTCCAGCAGGGCCGAGGCCGGATCGCCGTGGTAGGAGGCGCCGATCTTGTCGATCTCATCGAGCATGATCAGCGGGTTGGCGGTGCCGGCGTCCTTGATCGCCTGGAGGAACTTGCCGGGCATGGCGCCGATATAGGTGCGGCGGTGGCCCTTGATCTCCGCCTCGTCGCGGATACCGCCCACGGAGAAGCGGTAGAAGCGCCGGCCCAAGGCGTCCGCGATCGAGCGCCCGATGGAGGTCTTGCCCACCCCGGGCGGGCCGACTAAGAGGATAATGGAGCCGGCAATCTCGCCCTTGTGGATGCCCACGGCCAGGAACTCCAACATGCGCTCCTTCACGTCCTTGAGGCCATAGTGGTCACGGTCCAGGATGCGGCGGGCGCACTTGAGATCTAGCTTGTCCTGGGAGTGCTGGCCCCAGGGCAGGAGCGTGATCCAGTCCAGATAGTTGCGGGTGACCGAGTATTCCGGCGAGCCGGCTTCCAGCATCCCTATCTTCTCCATCTCCTCGTCCACCCGCTTCTGCGCCTCCGCCGTCAGGGTGAGCTTGGTCAGGCGCGCCTTGCACTTGTCCAGTTCCGCGGTACGGTCGTCCTTGGCGATCCCCAACTCCTTTTGGATCGCCTTGAGCTGCTCTTTGAGCATGAACTCACGCTGCTGTGTCTGCATCCGCTCCTCGACCGAGCGGCGGATTTTCTGCTGGGCCTTGGCCAGTTCCAGCTCGTTGTTGAGCAAAACCAGGACCTTTTCCATGCGCGGCAGGAGCTGCACCTCTGCCAGGACCTCCTGCAACTGTTCACGCTTGGAAGTGGTGAGGCTGGCGGCGAAGTCCGCGAGGTGGGAGGGGTCATCCGGGCCGAAGCGGTCCAGGAACATGCGCAGCTCTTCCACATACAGTGGGTTGAGCGGCAGCAGTTCCTTGATGGTGTTGATCACCGCCATGGCATAGGCACGGACCTGGTCGTCCGGCGTCCCGGCCGGTTCCGGCAGGTAGGAGACCCGGCCATTGAAGGGGACTTTGTCGTGGACCCAGCCCTCGATATGAAAGCGCTGCAGGCACTCCACCAGCACCTGAAGGTGACCTTCCTGACGGTGCACGCGGTGCACCCGGCAGGCGGTACCGACCGGGTAGAAGTCCCCGGGGCCGGCGTCCTCGGAGGTCTCGCTCTTGACCAGGACCACGCCTAGGATCTTGTGCTCAGTTTCACCGACCGCGCGCAAGGTCGTCGACCAGTGCTCCGCGGCCATCATCAAGGGGACCGCCTGACCCGGAAAGAAGGGCCGAGAGGCGACCGGCAACAGATGGATCTGGCCGGGCAGCATGTCATTGGCCCGCGCCAATTGGATGACGCCGCTGCCTTCGCCCTCTAAGGCCTCGCCCGCAATGTCCACGGTCTCCGCGTCTGCCATTCGTGTCTCCCAGGCTGATTAATACCCACGTTATTATCGCGTCATATCGGGCCGTGGCGCGGGCTTTGCAAGCGCCACGCTCCCGGGCTCCATCCGTCGGGTACCGGGAAGCGGAAAGCCCGATGCCACTCGGGCCCTTGAGCAAGCAGACGAAAATATCTGTCGCAACACTCGCAAGTCACAGCGGGATCGGGAGTTGCGCCTCCCGATGGCAGGTCTGCGGCAACGACCTGCCTACGGTGTTGGCGAGGCGGACGAAGGCCGCCACATCCAAGTTCTCCGCCCGCAGCCCGGGGTCGATCCCGGCCGCGGCAAAGGCCGCGGCGTCCGCCAGTCCCATAAGACTGTTACGCAAGGTCTTGCGCCGCTGCGAAAAGGCCGCCGCCACCAGGCGGGCATGGCCCACCCGGTCGTGAGGCGAGTGCGGCAGGGGCCGGCAGGGGCGCAGGCGCAGGAAGGCGGACTCCACCTTGGGAGCCGGGGTAAAGGCTCCGGGGCCGATGCGCAACAGCGACTCCGCCTCGCACCAGGTCTGCACCATCACCGAGAGCCGACCGTAGACTTTGTTTCCCGGCTCCGCGGCGATGCGCTCCACCACCTCGCGCTGCAACATTAGATGCAGGTCCAGGAGCCAATCGGCCTGGTCCAGGAAGCGGAACAGGAGCGGGGTGGAGATGTTGTAGGGCAGATTGCCGACCAGGCGTATCGACGCGGGCGCGCCGCCCAGGGTGCCCAGGTCGAAGCGCAGTGCATCGGCGTTGTGGATGCGCAGGTCACCCAGGCTCCCCAGGCGCTCGCGCAGGGGCTTAATCAGGTCGCGATCGAGTTCGATCACGTCCAGCGATCCGGCCTGTTCCAGGAGACCCCGGGTGATGGACCCGTGGCCGGGACCGATTTCAACCAACCGCTCCCCCGGGCATGGCCGGACGGCATCCAGGATGCGTCGGATAGTCCCGGGGTCATGGAGGAAGTTCTGACTGAAACGTTTGCGGGGCTGGTGCATAGCCCTAAGTGTCTCGCAACGGGCGGCGAGATTCGAGTCTTATCCGGTCGCGGGCAGGTTTTGCCTTCCCAATTTGGGTTGAACACGGCGCCCGGCCTTGGCCCGTCGGGTTAGTGCAAAACCTGAGACCTTGCCGGAGAAAGCCCTGGTGGGATGATACTGGACGCAGCGCCTATGGGTGTCAGAAAATTTTATATACATGTCTCATCTGAGATTTTCGCTAATGACCCTAGCGTAACTGGCCGACGACGATATACTATCGTCTCTATGTTCGACTAGACCATCTCCACCGAACAACTCGCCGAGCTGCGTGCCGCCCACCGGCG
>JADNEJ010000267.1 GCA_016292295.1 Candidatus Thiodictyon intracellulare | reverse complement strand
ACTTTGAAATAACCGGTCGGTGAGGAAACAGAAAATTTGGCATTAGCTGAGTATATCGTAACGCCGTGGCCAGGATAAGCACGAACCTCAACGCGAGTCCCCGCAGTTCGACCGACTTCCTCAGTGTATCGAATCGCATAAGGATCAAGGCCAGACCTAACAGCATGAACCCCAGCAACCCGAACACGCGGTCGATGACAACTGAAACCACGGCGCGCGCATCCGGGCTTTCGCGCGCGACGTAGAAGGCGCGCAACAGGTACCCGGTCGCCGCACCCGGCAGAAAGGTGCTGGCGAAGGCCCTGATCCAATAGATCTGCAGTGATCGCGCGTAGGCCAGGCGCACGCCGAGGGCACTCATGACCAGCCGCCAGCGATAGACTCCCAAGGCAAGTGCGGCGAGGACGCAGAGGGGCTTGATCACAAATCCGCCCAAGGCTGGCCGGCCCATGTGGGTTTGCTCGCGCAAGACCATGTTCTGCAAGGAAGCGGCGACGCCGGAACTGAGTTAAGGTGGGCGGAATTATGATCAAGGCCACGCAGAGCGCCGCGAGAGCCGACGCCGACAGGGATGCGCCGTTGCTCAACAGCAAACTGGGGGTAATGGCGCCCGAATGGGTAAGCCACCCCAGCACAACAGGGTTGCGAGGACCAGCTTTGCCCCGATCAGCACCACTCCGCGCTGCCGCATGGACCTAAAGTGGATCGGCATGGCGGGTGTGAATCAGAAGAAATTCGTGATGCGCGAGCGGATGCAGTTGACGACCACGGACGATGGCGAGAAGCCTTCTTCCAGGTCGTAGCGGGCCGCGTAGGGTGCCATCATCGCGGTCTCCACCGAGGCGACAATGTCCTGTGGACGCAGCCCGGCAACGATGTGGGCGCCACCCTCGATCGTTTCCGGGCGCTCGGTCGTCATACGCAGACTGACACAGGGCACGCGGTAAAAGAGTGCCTCTTCCGGCGCGGTGCCGGAATCGGACAGAATACACCAGGAGTGCATCAACAGATGATTGAAGTCATAGAAACCAAGCGGGGCGATAATCTTGACACCCTTTGGTATCATGATGTTGCCAATCTTGCTCCTGGTCCGGGGATGCATCGGGTAGACGACCTCGCGGCTGAATTTCCGATGGATCTCCCCCAGGGCCTCGAAAATTGCAGCGAGGTAGCGTGGGTCATCGACGTTCTCGCTGCGATGGGCAGTCACCAGCACGTAGCCCTGGGCGCCGATGCCGAGTTCAGTCAGAATTTTTCTTTCGCTGATCTGCGGCAGGAAGGCCCGGATCACCTCGAAAGATGGGTTTCCGGAGACGAACACCTTCGACGGGTGAATGCCTTCGCGAATAAGGTTTTCGCGATGATAGCGATTGAACGGCAGCAGAATATCGCTCATGTGATCGATGAGCATCCGGTTGCGCTGCTCCGGCATGCGCGCATCCCAGGCCCGCAGTCCGGCCTCCATGTGGAAGGTCTTGATGCCGCGGTGGGCGGCCGGCATCACCGACAAACCGCTGTAGGTATCGCCCAGGATCAGCAGTGCGTCAGGTTTGGTCCGCACAAACAGATCATCGCTCTTGGCAATAATATCAGCGACCTCCTTTCCGTATGAGGCGGTATCGATTTCCAGATAATAATCGGGCTCACGCAGGTTGAGATCGCGAAAAAAGAAATCCTTTAGCTCAGGGGTAAAATTCTGGCCGGTGTGGACCATGATGTGCTCGAAGTTGAGCTCATCCAGTCGCTTCAGCGTCGACCATAATTTGATCATTTCGGGGCGTGTCCCGAAGATACTCATAACTCTCATAGCAGGGCCCTCTAGCGACTGTGATCAATGGGTGTGGCGTCGGTAGGTCCAACGATTGTCGAAGCCGGATAGTTCAGCACCGGATGCCGGAGTCCCGCGGCCCACCCCAGTGGTGCCGGACCAGCGCCCGCTGCCGGTTAGGCGCGTCCGTGGGCGGCGTGCGATGCTCAAGCGCGGATGGCTGGCTTCGCCGGTTCCTGGTGGTTGGAATCAGGGCGCCGCGGCGCCGGCCTCGGGCTGATAGATGACGCGCACGTCAGGCAGCGGCAGAATCATACGTCCACCGGCTGCGAAAAACGAGCGGTGTTTCTCAACGATCTCGCTGTAATAGCCCCAGGCGAACAGCAGGAGGTAATCCGGCGGGTCGTCCTGGAGGATGCTGCTTGGGCGAATCTCGAAATGTGACCCTGGAGTATAGAAGCCGTGTTTGGCACTGGCATCATCCACCATATACTCCATGTGCTCATTGGTTATTCCGCAGTACTGGATGATGGTATTGGCCCGGCCGGACGCACCATACCCGACAATCCGCTTTCCCTCGCTGCGCAAGCGGGTAAGAAAGGCCAGCAGGGCCCGTTTCCGCGAATAGATATCCGAGGCGAAGCGCACGAATGTTTCATGCCGGTCGAAACCGTGGGACCGTTCTTCGTCACGCAGATTCCGGACTCGGCAGGATACGGCAGACGCGTGGTCACTGGCGTCCTTGCAGACGTAATAACGCATGGAGCCGGCGTGAATCTGGATCAATTTCACATCGAAGATAACCATCCCCAGGCGACCGAAAAAATTCTCCAGCGCCAGCAGTGAGTAGTAATACAGGTGTTCATGGTAAACCATGTCGTACTGCATACCGTGGATGATTTTTCCGAGGTAGTGGACCTCGAACACGAAGACGCCGTTGTCTTTCAGGAGCGCCTTGACGGCCGCTGCTACGCCGCCGATGTCGGCAATGTGCGCGAAGACATTGTTGGCGACGATCAAATCCGCCGCACCATGTTCGTCGAAGATCTGTCGGCTGCTGGTCTCAGAGAAGAAATCGTTAACGATCACGATCCGTGTGTCATCGATCTGCGCCACCACGTTAGTAGCGGGATCGATGCCGATGATGGTGCGGACACCCTGGTCGGCAATGGGTTTGAGCAAGATGCCGTCATTACACCCGATCTCCACGACGATCGCTTGCTCGGGCACCAGGAAACGCGAGACGACCTCGGTGGCGTAGTCGACAAAATGTTCGCGCAGGGTGCGGATTGCGGATGAGAAGTAGAAATAGCGTCTGAATAACACCGTCGGATCGACCACGTCGATTAGTTGGACGGCGAAGCAGTCCCGACAGAAATATAGACGCATCGGGAAGCGTTCTTCTTCAGCGAATTCTTCGGGCTTCAGGAAGCCGCCCGCCAACGCGACCTGACCGAAGTCTTCAACCAACGCGAGGTTGGGGCTTGCGCAGAATGCACAATGATTGCGGCTCGTCCAGGATTTCGATGATTGCGGCATAGCGTTATCGGAGATCGGTTGTTGCGATGATTCAGGGAGAGGGCCTTGATCATAAATCCGCCAAAGACCAAGCGCGGAAGTCGGTTATAAGCGTCGAAGGGGTTGGCAGGACCTCCAAATTTTCATACCCTTGGAAATACAAACTAACCCAGGGTAGTAAAAAATGTCCGAAGATCCTGCCGCGAGAAACTTTAGCCCAGATGTCGGGCGTTCGCCACCCACCCATTGCTGGTTGGCGAGCGGCGGTGCATGGTGAAGCACCGCGCACGTCTGCAGCGGGCAGAAAAGCTCGGCGTGGCGGCGGTCTAGTTGGCACAGGGACAACCGCTGCGCCAGGTTGCGACGCAACTGGGGGTGGCGCGCAGTACGCTGGTGCGCGGTGGTGCCATTGGCGGGGCTGCCGGTGGAGGTGGCGGCGTGCCTGGCGACCCAGGCAGGGGTACGCTAGCTTCATCAGTTGGTGGTGGTAATGATCTGATCATCACCCTACGGGCCGGCGCCGGCGTGGGTTGGTATGTGAACTCCTGGAACTGAGCGGCCTGTCGGCGGTCGACGGGGCCTCCTACGGCCGCCAGTATGCGGTGAC
>JADNEJ010000072.1 GCA_016292295.1 Candidatus Thiodictyon intracellulare | reverse complement strand
CTTTGAAATAACCGGTCGGTGAGGAAACCGAAAATTTGGCATTAGCTGAGTATAGTTTGCCTTTCCATAGGGTATGTAAAGTTCGGAGGTGCTGCCAACCCCTTCGACGCTTATGACCGACTTCCACGCTTGATCTTGGGCGGATTCATGATCAAGGCCGCGAGTTGTTCGGTGGAGAGAGTATAGTCGAGCATAGGGACGATAGTATATCGGCGTCAGCCGGTTACGCTAGGGTTCTGAGCGAATGAGCGAAAATCTCGTATCATGATGCAGCGACAGATCACACGTTGGCCTTGATCACAAATCCGCCAAAGACCGGCCGGCCCATATTGGTTTGCACGCGCAAGACCATGTTCTGAAAGGGAGCGGGGACGGCGGGACTGAACAAGGTAGGCGAAATTATGATCAAGGCCAGCGGCCACACCTGAACCTCCCGGTAAAGCCCGTCGGCCTGGGCGCGCAGTTCCGCAGCCACTGCATCCGCGTCCGCAGCGGCGTGGGGTCGCGCTCCCGGTAGTCGCTCACCCGTCGATCTGCATTTCTTAGTGAATTGCGGCATTATGTAGCAAACTGAAGTTTCTAGCTTTTCCAGGGGGGCACCGGAGGGGCGGGGGGTAGCGGTGAGAAGATTTTCGAGGGGTTTGCGGAGATCCACGCAAACCCCTACGAAAACTCCCGACCCCAAGTGTTTGGCCCTGCCCGGGTTTCAGAACCCGGACACTTCAGAGTTGCTACATAATGCCGGTAAATTGAGCACTGGGCAGATGCCAAAGGCGAGCTTTTTTATGGAGCCGAAATGAATCTCGCCGACGCCGAGCTAGTGGTCTTGCTGGACGATCTTGAGTCCGACTGTGCCGAGCGCAAAGAGTCCTTCCGCGGCGACACGCCCGAAAAGGTTCGTCAAGCCGCCTGTGCCTTTGCGAATGACCTGCCCGATCACAAGAAGGCGGGTGTGATTTTCATCGGGGCCAAGGACGACTGTGCGCCGAGCGAGATTGCGGTGAGCGACGAGCTACTCCTGACCCTGGCGAATATGCGCTGTCACAGCCCCGCCGCATCCACGGCTGTGCGTTTGATCATCGCCGTATGGCCCTCCGGGTCCAGGCGCAGTTGCGGCGCGCCCGGAAAAGGGTCCGCCGGGTCGGCGGCAGGCGCCGGTGTAGGCTCAGGCGGTCGGTGCTCGGACATGGGCTGCTGGATACCTCCTGTCGGTCAGCGCGAGCGCCATCTTAACCCGAAGCACCGCTCCGGCAGACCCGCGGTCGCGGCCTCCCCATGAAGGTCGCCCATAAGGTCACGCAGCGACGCTGTGAGAGTGGCTTCAGCCGCGACGAGACCACCCCGGCAGCCGACGCGGGCGCGTTACCGCTCACTGCCATGGAAGGTCGCTTTACCACCCCGGAAGATGAAGGTCCCCCGTGGGAGCGAGCTGCGGCCGCGCTGCGGCGCCGCAGCAACCTGCGACGCTGCGGCATTTTGCGAGGCATCCTCGCGGCCAGAGGCCGCTCCCACAGCGTCGCTGCGCGACTTTCACGGCAAACCTCGACCGCTGGTTGCTTCGCGAGCGCAACCGGCTGAAGCCTGGTGAGCATATCAGAATCACCTCCTGGACACTGGCTCGCGCCCCCATACCCGGCTAAGCTCGCCAAATCGACCCCAAGACCCGGGCCGCGGCGGCGCTCCTCGCCCGCTGCCGGCCTCGGCCTCAGCTCCCGGAGCCCCATGTCCAGCCAAGCCCCCGCACTCATCCACATGCTGCAAGGTCTGATTGGCAGCCTGTCGGTCAGCAGCGTCACCCCGGCCTACGACCACAGCAACCGCCAGGTCATCGATCTGCTGGCCGGCTGGCTCGCGGCCGCCGGGTTTCGTGTCGAGGTGCTGCCCATCCCCGGGCACCCGGATAAGGCCAACCTGCTCGGGACCCTGGGCAGCGGCCCCGGCGGCCTGGTCCTGTCCGGCCACACCGATACGGTCCCATTCGATGAGCCGCTCTGGTCGCACGACCCGCTCAAGCTCACCGAATCCCAGGGGTGCTACTACGGACTGGGCACCGCCGACATGAAGTCCTTCCTGGCGCTGGCCATCGAGGCGGCGCGGGGACTGAAGGTGGCGGACCTCAAACAGCCCTTGATGATCCTCGCCACCGCGGACGAGGAATCGGCTATGCACGGGGCGCGCGCCCTGGCCGAGGCCGGGCAACCGCTCGGGCGCTACGCGGTCATCGGCGAGCCCACAGGACTCATGCCCGTGCGCACCCACAAGGGCGTCATGGGCGAGTCGGTGCGCCTCATCGGGCGCAGCGGCCACGCCAGCGACCCCAGCTTGGGCAACAACGCGCTGGAGGGGATGCACGAGGCCCTGACCGCTATCCTCGCCTGGCGGGACGAACTGGCGCAGGCTCACTGGCACCCGGCCTTCGCAGTCCCCTACCCCACCATCAGCCCCGGTCACATCCATGGCGGCGACAACCCCAACCGCATCTGCGGGGACTGCGAGCTGCACCTGGACCTGCGCGTCCTGCCGGGCATGGAACCCGCGGACCTGCGCGCCGAACTAGCCCAGCGGGTGGCGGAGATAGCAGAACGGCGTGGTCTCACCTGGAGCGTCGAACCGCTGTTCAGGTCCATCCCCCCGGTGGAGACCCCGGTTGACTCCGCGATCGTGCGCGCCGGGGAAGCCCTCACCGGCCATGCCGCGGGGGCGGTCGGCTTCGGTACCGAGGCGCCCTTCTTCGCTCGCCTGGGCATGGAGACACTGATCCTGGGCCCCGGCGACATCGCGGTGGCCCACCAGCCCGATGAGTACCTGGAGCTGGCCCGCATCTCCCCAACCCTGGAACTGCTGCGGGGGTTCATCCGGCGGTTTTGTCTGGATGCTATGATCCGTCCATAAAGAGCCAACAACGATCCTTGAAGAGGCACCGTGATGCGCTGGCGCACCGGCAGACGTAGCGAGAACGTGGAGGACCAATGCGACGCGGGGGGCGGCCTGGGCGACCCCTTCGGCGGCGAGCCGGCACCCTTGCGGGTGGGGCGCACCATCGGTATCGGGGGCGGGCTCGACGGGGTGGTGCTGGTGGTGGCCCTGCTGCTGATGAGCGTGGGCCCCTCCTTTCTGCTGACCTCGGGCGATCAGGTCACACTCGGGCAGTTTCCCGCGCGCCGGGGTCCCGGTGCGGACGAGGCGCCGCAGTTCCAGGCTCCCACGGCCGGGGTCGAGGACGAGATGCAGCAGTTCGTCTCGGTGGTCCTGGCAGACACCGAGGACACCTGGACGGCGGTCTTCAAGGAGTCCGGCAAGCGCTACACCAACTCTCACCTGGTGCTGTTCAGGGGGATGGCCCGCTTCGCCTGCAAGCTGGGGGAGGCGGCCATGGGGCCCTTCTACTGCCCGGCGGACCAGTAAGGCCTATATCGATATCGCCTTCTACGACAAGCTGCGCAACGACTTCGGCGCCCCCGGGGACTTCGTCCAGGCCTATGTGATCGCCCATGAGATAGGCCACCACGTCCAGAACCTGCTCGGCATCTCCGATCAGGTGAAAGACCTGCGCCGCCGCTCGAACCAGCGCGAGGCGAACAACCTCTCGGTGCGCCTGGATCTCCAGGCCGACTGCTTCGCCGGCATCTGGGCCAACCGCGCCCACCAGGCGCGCCGGATCCTCGAACAGGGGGACCTAGAGGAAGGGCTCAACGCCGCCTCCGCTATCGGCGCGGACCATCTCCAACGCCAGAATCGCGGCTATGTGACCCCGGACAGCTTCACCCACGGCAGTTCCGCCTAGCGGGTGCGCTGGTTCAAGCGCGGACTGACCGAGGGGCGCCTGGCCGCCTGTGACACCTTTTCCACCGCGGAGATCTAGCAGCCTGTCGGACTTAGCGACCGGCGCCACCGCCTGAGGCCCTTGGACGA
>JADNEJ010000637.1:3833-3924 GCA_016292295.1 Candidatus Thiodictyon intracellulare | reverse complement strand
GACCCATTTGACCCATTTGACCCATTTGACCCATTTGACCCATTTGACCCATTTGGCCCATTTGACCCATTTGACCCATTTGACCCATTTG
>JADNEJ010000637.1:0-3733 GCA_016292295.1 Candidatus Thiodictyon intracellulare | reverse complement strand
ACCCGTTTGACCCGTTTGACCCGTTTGACCCGTTTGACCCGTTTGACCCGTTTGACCCGTTTGAAAAAACGCTTCTCGCTGAGAATTTCCAAATTATCGGGAATAAAAATCCGAAAATTACTATCGCTTAGGTATAACGTGCTTCCGTATTTTTTCTTTCCGGAGTATTCGTTCGATGAGCACTGACCAATTCACCGCTCCCGGCGCCCCCGCGGCACCCATCCACCGCCTGTCTAACGGGCGCTATGATGTCCTGATCTCCGGTACCGGAGCTGGGCAGGCCACCTGGGATTGGATCGGCCTCACGCGTGGGCGCTGTGATACGGTTGAGGATGATCTCGGCAGCGTCCTGTATCTGCGCGACCTTGATAACGGGCGCTTCTGTTCCCTGGGTTATCAACCGACGCGCACGCCGACCAGGATCTATTGGACGCAAGCGACGGATGGGTGTTTTCTCCTGGAACGCGAGGACGATGAGATCGGGGCGCGGCTCGAGGTTCGGGTCGCGGCGGACGCCGACCTGGAAGAGCGCCGTCTGACCCTGACCAACGGCTCTGATCGGCCGCGGCGCATCGAGGTCACGAGCTACCTGGAGGTGGTCCTGTGCCACCCCGCAGCGGACGCCGCTCACCCAGCCTTCGCCAAGCTCTTTGTGCAGACCGAGCGGGACGCAGCGACCGGTGCCCTACTGGCCCGGCGTCGGCCACGATCTGTCGACGAGCAGTGGCCCTGGTTGGTGCACGCCCTAGCGGGTGCCGGGGTAGCGGAGTGGGAGACCGACCGGATGCGCTTCCTCGGCCGTGGGCGGACCCCCGCGGCCCCCGCCGCCCTAACCCTGGAAGGGCCACTCTCAGGTACCGTCGGCAACGTGCTCGACCCGGTCTTGAGCCTGCGCACCAACGTCTTACTGGCCCCTGGCGCGTCGGCGCAGTTGCTGTTTCTGACCGGCGTCGGCCCGGACCGGGAGGCGGCCCTCGCGCTCATTACCTCCGCCGGCGCCGGTCACCCGCGCGGCGTCGTGCCGCCGATCCCCCAACCGCCGCGGCCCCCCGCGCCCCCGGCCCCTGCTTCCCCCACGCCCTACGGCGCCTTCTCCGCCGACGGTCGCGAATACATCATCCTGCTGCGCCGCCAGGCGGATGGACGGCCGCGCCGCCCCCCGCTCCCCTGGACCAACGTCATCGCCAACGACCGGTCCGGCTGCCTGGTAAGCGAGGTCGGCGCCGGCTACACCTGGGCGCGCAACAGTCAGGCTAACCGCCTCACCCCCTGGTTTAATGACCCGGTAAGCGACCCCTTTGGTGAAGCCTTCTATCTGCGCGACGAGGCGACCGGCGCTTGCTGGTCACCGCTCCCCGGACCCCGCCCGGCGGCCTGCGACTACGAGGTCCGCCACGGTTTCGGCTACTCGGTCTTTCGCTGCGACGACCCGGACCTGGCCCAGGAGGCGACCCTCTTCGTCCCCCGCTCGGACCCCCTGCGGGTCCTGCGCCTGCAACTGCACAACCACACCGACCAGTCCCGGACCCTGGCCATCGTCTCCTATCAGCGCCTGGTCATGGGTAACCAGCCGGTCAGCCCGAGCTCCATCCTGACGGCCTACGACCCCGTCCGCGACCTGCTGACCGCCACCAACCCCGCGGCCGGCGACTTCGCCGACGGCATCGCCTTCGCCTTCGCCGTCAACCAGGGCAACACTCCAGGCCCGGCCAGCTACACCTGTGATCGCGCCGCCTTCATCGGCCGCCACGCCGATCTGGCCGACCCCGTCGCCCTGCGTACCGGCACGCCGCTCGACGGCGCCTGCGGCGAGGAACTCGACCCCTGCCTCGCCCAGCGCCTGACCCTGCGGCTTGCCCCCGGCGAGACCGCGCTGTGTAGCTTTCTGCTCGGCGAATGCCTGGATGCGGTCGAACTGGACCGGCTGGTCGAGCGTTACCGCCAACCTGGGGCCATCGACGCGGCGCTTGCCGCGGCCAAGGCCTTCTGGATCGACCTGGTCGGGCGCCTCCAGGTCGAGACCCCGTCCCCGGCCATCGATCTCATGCTCAACGGCTGGCTGGTCTACCAGAACTTAAGTTGCCGCATCTGGGCGCGCTCCGCCTTCTACCAGTCCGGCGGCGCCTTCGGCTATCGCGATCAGCTTCAGGACGCCGCCGCCCTGGTGCTGCTGCGCCCGGATCTGACCCGCGCCCAGATCCTGCTGCACGCCGCGCACCAGTTCGTCGAGGGCGACGTGCTGCATTGGTGGCACGCGGCGCCCATGGAACGGGGCCTGCGCACCCGCTTCTCCGACGACCTGCTATGGCTGCCCTATGTGACCAGCCACTATGTCAGAACCACCAGCGAGCGGGCGATCCTCGCTGAGTCGGTACCCTATCTAAGCACCCGCGCCCTGGAACCGGGGGAGGACGATGCCTTCCTGGACCCCGTGCCGAGCGGGGAGTCCGGCGACCTGTATGACCACTGCTGCCGCGCCCTAGACCGCTCGCTGCGGCTCGGCGTCCACGGTCTGCCCCTGATGGGCACCGGCGACTGGAACGACGGCATGAACCGCATCGGGCGCGAGGGGCGGGGGGAGAGCGTCTGGATGGGCTTCTTCCTCTACCGCTGCCTGGGGGATTTTCTGCCCCTGTGTGAGGTGCGCGGCGACACCGCGCGAGCCGCCCGTTATGCCGACTACCGCGCCGTCCTGACCCTGGCCTTGGAGGAATCCGGCTGGGACGGCGCCTGGTACCGCCGTGCCTACTATGACGACGGCACGCCGCTCGGATGCGCCACGGATGACGAGTGCCGCATCGACGCCCTGGCCCAGGCCTGGGCCGCCATCTCCGGCGCAGTCCCCCGCGAGCGGGCGGAGCAGGCACTGGACGCACTGGAGGCCCAGTTGATCAGCGAGGACGAATGCCTGATCCGGCTCCTGACCCCGCCCTTCGTCGACACCCCCAAGGACCCCGGCTACATCAAGGCCTATCTGGCCGGCGTGCGGGAGAATGGCGGTCAATACACCCACGCCGCCTGCTGGGCGGTGCTGGCCATGACCGAACTCGGGCGCCGGAGCCGCGCCGCCCGCCTGCTCGCCATGCTGAGCCCAGTTTCCCATACCGCGACCCCGGAGGCCATCGAGACCTATCGGCTGGAGCCCTACGCCTTGGCCGCCGACATCTACGGCGCCGCGCCCCACGTCGGCCGCGGGGGCTGGTCCTGGTACACTGGTTCCGCCGGCTGGATGTATCGGGTCGGGATCGAAGCGGTTCTCGGTCTGCGCGTGGAGGATAGCCGTATCCTGGTGCTGAAGCCCTGCATTCCCGCCGACTGGCCCGGGTTTCGCATCGACTACCGCCTGCCGGACGGCCTGACCAGCTGCGAGATCGCGGTGGAGAATGACGGGGGAGGGGGCCGGGTCGTCGCCGCCAGCTTCGACGGCGAAGCGTCGCCGGTCAGCGACGGGGCTGCACGGGTGACGTTGCCGGCGGGGGGCGGGAGTTTCCGGTGGGAGGTGCGGCTCGGGTAGCAGCCTGTCGGCCTTTCCTGCTCCGGGCGGGGCAGCATCTGGATTTGCTCGACTTGCCCGCGACTGCCCCCTAGGATAGGCATAAGCACAAACGCTCAAACGGATACCGGGCACTTTTTTCTGCAACGAGGAGGGTACGAAAATCTCAGCCTCGGCTTGCAGCGCACGGGCCTTGATCATAATTCCGCCCACCTTGTTCAGTCCCGGCGTCGCCGCTCC
>JADNEJ010000173.1 GCA_016292295.1 Candidatus Thiodictyon intracellulare | reverse complement strand
GGTTGAGCTTCTGGCGGGCTTGGCAGAAGGCCGATGCACTGACGCCATGGCTGCTTAGCCCCTCGGCAAAAAGGTCAATAAATTGATCCAACTCGTCTTGGATGGTGCCTGTGCGCAGGTTCAACAGCAGCACCACCACGGCGGGCAGCGGCAGAACGCGTTCACGGGTGAATTCGAAGTCGGTAAGAGCGATCCGCGCACACGCGGCGAAGCCATCTGAAAATAAATACTCCTTCAGCGAGGTATAAATATTTTCAAATTTGACAAATTGGCGCTCGAAATCCTGAGCGTCGCGAATCAGATGCTCCCAGAAGCGGCGCTGCCAAAGATTGCCTTCGCGGCGCCGCACCCGCGACTCGGAGCGCGGCCTCAGGCCGGGAATCTGCACCGCTTGAGTCACCAGGCGGTTGATTTTTACCAGCACACACTGTAGTCCGCATCGCCCTCCAGGAGGGTCTAGATGCAATAGAGATGGTCCGGCATCAGCACCCAGGCATCGACCCGGAAGGGCCACTCGCGTCGCACGGTTAGCACCGCCTCGCGGAGCGCCGCGAGCACCTGCTTGTCCGCGAGGACCCCCGCCCGTCGGTCGTACAACGAGAGCGTAAAAAAATACGAACCGCCGGGCATCCGAATGCGATGGTAATCCGACATGATAACTGTCCCCGCAAGCACTCGTAGGGTGCGCCATGCGCACCTCTTCCAAGGCTCGAGTAAGACCACAGGACCGCAGACCAGCCGTGACCGCGGGGAGGTGCACGCGGCGCACCCTACCCCAATTGAGTCAGATCCCGCACCGCCCCACGCGCCGCGCTGGTGGTGAGCGCGGCATAGGCGCGCAGGGCCTCGGAGACCTCACGTTGGCGGTGGACCGGCCGCCAGGCGTCGCGCCCGCGGACGTCCATGGCCTCGCGGCGTGCCTCCAGCACCGCGGGCGCGACCAGCAACGCGATACGCCGGTTGGGGATATCAATCTCGATGCGGTCACCCTCTTTCACCAGCCCGATCAGCCCGCCCTCGGCCGCCTCCGGCGAGACATGTCCGATGGAGAGCCCGGAGGTACCGCCGGAGAAACGCCCGTCAGTGACCAGAGCACAGGCCTTGCCCAGCCCCTTGGATTTGAGATAGCTGGTGGGATAGAGCATCTCCTGCATCCCCGGGCCGCCCTTGGGCCCCTCGTAGCGGATCAACACCACCTCCCCCGGCAGGATGCGGTCCGCCAGGATCGCCGCCACCGCCGCCTCCTGACTCTCGCAGACCCGCGCCGGCCCGCTGAAGGTCAGGTTGGCGGCGTCGACCCCGGCGGTCTTGACGATGCAGCCGTGCTCCGCGAGATTGCCGTAGAGCACGGCGAGCCCGCCGTCCAGCGAGTAGGCGTGCGCCAGGTCGCGGATGCAGCCGTCGGTCCGGTCCAGATCCAGGTCCGGCCAACGGCTGGATTGACTGAAGGCGACCTGGGTGGGGACGCCGCCGGGGGCGGCCAGATAGCGGGTGCGCGCCGCGTCGGTGGAGTCGGCACGGGCGATGTCCCAGACGTCCAAGGCGTTACCCAGGGAGCGTGCATACACGGTGGGGCAATCGCGGTGGAGCAGTCCCGCCCGGTCCAACTCACCCAGGATACCGATGACCCCACCCGCACGGTGCACGTCCTCCATGTGGTACTTCTGGGTCGAGGGGGCGACCTTGCACAGGTTCGGGACCCGACGGCTCAAGGCATCCATGTTGGCCATGCTGAAGTCCATCCGCGCCTCGTGGGCGGCCGCCAACAGGTGCAGCACGGTGTTGGTGGAGCCGCCCATGGCGATGTCCAGGCTCATGGCATTCTCGAAGGCGTCGAAGCTCGCAATGGCCCGCGGCAGGACGGCGGCGTCCTCCTGCTCGTACCAGCGCCGCGCCAATTCGACCACCAGCCGCCCAGCCTCCAGGAACAACTGCTCCCGGTCGGCATGGGTGGCCAGCAGAGTGCCGTTGCCGGGTAGTGAGAGCCCCAGCGCCTCGGTAAGACAGTTCATGGAATTGGCTGTGAACATCCCGGAGCAGGAGCCGCAGGTCGGGCAGGCCGAGTGCTCGATCGCGGCTACGTCCCCATCGCTCTCCCGGGCGTCCGCGGCTGTCACCATGGCATCCACCAGGTCGAGCTTGAGATTACCCTTGCCCGCCAGGTGCACCTTGCCGGCCTCCATGGGGCCACCGGAGACGAACACCGTGGGGATATTGAGGCGCAACGCGGCCATCAGCATCCCGGGGGTGATCTTGTCGCAGTTGGAGATACACACAAGCGCGTCGGCGCAATGGGCATTGACCATGTATTCCACCGAGTCGGCGATGATATCGCGCGACGGGAGCGAGTAGAGCATGCCCCCGTGACCCATGGCGATGCCGTCGTCGATGGCGATAGTGTTGAATTCCTTGGCGACACCGCCGGCGCGCTCGATCTCGCGCGCCACCAATTGACCGAGATCCTTCAGATGCACATGACCTGGGACGAATTGGGTGAATGAATTAGCCACCGCGATGATGGGTTTGTCGAAGTCACCGTCGGTCATGCCGGTGGCGCACCACAGGGCACGGGCTCCGGCCATGTTGCGGCCGTAGGTGGTGGTGCGGGAACGATACTCGGGCATGGTAGTCTCTCGCTAGTCAGTGCCGCTGCGCGCGGTTGTGTATCCGCTGACCCAGGGCAACTGCCGCCTGGGTCCGAAGGCGATTTTTCCAGTTCAGAAGACGGGGAAGAGGTCGGGCCAGGAATTGCCTGGCCGGGCGGCCCACGATCCCTTGACCGTGACCGGATCGCCAACCAGAATACGGTGGAAGAGCAGGCGCGCGTCCTCGTAGTCCAGACGCGCACCGCCGTGGGAGTCGGCATAGCCGGGCACCCAACCCTCGTGGACGAAATAGAGGCCGCTGAACTGGAGCGCGTAGGGCATCGGGGTATTTTCGTCCAACCCATTGGTATATTTGCCAGAGCGGTGGTTAATTTCCTTGTTCAGAACGCGGCACTCGCCCTTGTGGGTAAGATGCTCGGCGGAGCCCGACGACACCCATCCGCTGAGGAAAACCTGACCATCCTCCACGTACTCAAAGGTCTGGGAGCCGATGAAGATCGTCAGGGCGCGGCGCTGCCCCGTGGGCAAGCGGTAACGCAGATCATTTCTGCATTATATAGCAGCTGCAAATAGTTATCGAATCAATTTGTTACGCAGAATCTGGCGGCAACTCAGTGCGATTCGGCGGCAACTCAGTGCGATTCGGGCGGATGGGCGCCGGGATCTCCCAGATTTCGGTGAGAAACCCGGCTGCCGGGGCTGGCTCAGAATCGGAAAGCCGTAGCCAAGTCACTGAATAAATAGCCATGTACGTTTGCTGCATAATGCCGGGTCATTTTCCGGCTTCACCAACACCGCGGACTTCCACAGCATCGCCGACTCGCCCGTAGGAGTATCGGCCGCCGCGCCGCCCACCTGCTCCGGCTCCGGCCGGACTTGGGAGTCGAGTGCCTGGTGCGCACACCCGCTGCTCAACAAGGCGCCCACAAATGTGATCAGCGGGATGGAAAATCTTCGGCTGTGCATTGCTTACCTTCTGTTCTATTGGCACACTGCCCACGGGGCAGGGCCGCGGCGTTCTGGGACTTGGCCTGGGGGCGATGGCCACCCCGCGGCACCGGACGCTGATAACCTTCCATTCTCCCATCGCGCGCCGATCCAAAGCCAGGGCCGAGCGACCGAGGGGGAAACCCGACCGAGCGGACCATGATCGAACCCCTAGCAGCCTGTCGGACTTAGCGGCCGGCGCCACCGCCTGAGGTCCTTGGACGGGCTTTTGTCGCAAAAAAGAGACGGTTTTCGGCTAGAAACGCAGTTTTCCGCGGTATTGCCCCGACTGCAGACGTAATACGGCCATCCGTTTCAGGTTCCACGCCAGGCAGACCAGCG
>JADNEJ010000601.1 GCA_016292295.1 Candidatus Thiodictyon intracellulare | reverse complement strand
GCGCGCGCAAACCCACATGGGCTAGCCGGCCTTGGGCGGATTTGTGATCAAGGCCCACGACCGTCTTGATGCGGTCGGCCTCGCGCTGGTCGCGCGTACGCCGGTGGGAGGCACGCAACTCGGCGAGTTGTTCGGTGGAGAGGGTATAGTCGAGCATAGGGACGATAGTATATCGACGCCGGCCGGTTACGCTAGGGTCATGAGCGAAAATTTCAGATGAGACTTGTATAGTGATTTGCGTCTATTTGCGTTCATTTGCGGCTGATGATCTTCTCTTGGACCACCGGGCGATTGCCCTGCCATTCGACCCAGGACTTGAGTACCAAGGTCACCAGGGCCAGCATGGCCAGCAGCGAAGCGACGGCGAAGGCGGCGGCGAAGTTGTATTCGTTGTAGAGGATCTCTACATGCAACGGCATGGTATTGGTCTGACCGCGGATGTGACCCGAGACCACGCTCACCGCCCCGAACTCACCCATAGCCCTAGCATTGCACAGGATGGTCCCATAGAGCAGGCCCCACTTGATGTTCGGCAGGGTCACCCGCCAGAAGGTCTGTAGGCCGCTTGCGCCCAGCACCGTGGCCGCCTCCTCGTCGTCGCGGCCCTTCGCCTGCATCAGCGGGATCAACTCCCGAGCGACGAAGGGGAAGGTGACGAAGATCGTCGCCAGCACGATGCCCGGCACCGCAAAGATGATCTTGATCCCGTGCTCGATGAGCCAAGGGCCGAACCATCCCTGGGCGCCGAAAATCAGCACCCAGATCAGCCCCGCGATCACCGGCGAGACGGAGAACGGCAGGTCGATCAGAGTGCCCAGGAGTTCCTGGCCGCGGAAGTCGAAGCGGGCAACCGCCCAGGCCGCGGCCACCCCGAAGACTAGATTGAGCGGCACCGCGATCACTGCCGCCAGCAGGGTGAGGCGCACCGCGGCCAGGGCGTCGGAGTCGGTCACGGCGCGCAGCGCGGCCCCCCAGCCCTTGCTCAGGGCCTGATGGAAGACCACGGCCAGCGGCATGAAGACGAATAGGACGAAAAAGGTCAAAGAGACGCCTAGGATCAGCCGTCGTACCCAGGGCTGCTCCCGGGTGGCGACATTGTCCTCGTAGCGGTGGGCGCCGATCCCGACCGGGCTGGTTCCGTGCAGGGTTGCGGCGAATGCCATCAGCGGTTCCTTCCCGTGCGTTTGCCGGCCCACGCCTGCAACAGATTGATAGTCATCAATATAATAAATGAAAACAACAACATAACAACGGCGACCGCGGTGGCCCCCGACTCGTCGTACTGTTCCAGCTTGGTGATGATGATCAGCGGCGTGATTTCAGACACCATGGGGATATTGCCGGCGATGAAGATCACGGACCCGTACTCACCCACGCCGCGGGCAAAGGCCAGCGCGAAGCCGGTCAGCAGCGCCGGTGTCAAAACCGGCAGCAGTACCCGTGTGAAGGTCTGGCGCCGATGCGCCCCCAAGCTTGCCGCCGCCTCCTCCAGTTCTGTCTCCAGGTCCTCCAGCACTGGCTGCACCGTGCGCACCACGAAGGGCACCCCGATGAAGATCAGGGCCACCAGTACCCCCAGCGGCGTGAAGGCGATCTTGATCCCAAAGGGTGCCAGCAGCCCGCCGAGCCAGCCGTTGCCGGCCCAGAGCGCGCTGAGCGCGATCCCTGCCACCGCGGTGGGCAGCGCAAAGGGCAGATCGATCAAGGCATCCACCAGTTTCTTGCCGAGAAAGCGGTAGCGCACCAGTGACCAGGCGAGCATCAGCCCGAAGACCACATTGATGGCCGCGGCCGCCAGCGCGGCGCCGAAGGAGAGCTTGTAGGTGGCCACCACCCGCGGCGCCGTGACGATGGCCCAGAACTCGGCCCAGGTGAGGGTCGCGGTCTGGATGAAAACCGCCGCGAGCGGCAGCAGGACGATCAGAGAGAGATAGACCAGAGTATAGCCCAGTGACAGGCCGAAGCCCGGCAGCACCCGCGTCTGGCCCCGTGGGTTGAAGAAGGTGACGGCGGCGTTCATCGGTGTCCCGCCGACGGTGGGCTGCGAGGATTCATGCGGTTGGCCTCGGGTTTGAGGGGGGGCAGTGACGTTGAGGGTAGCTTAACGAAGGGCGAAACCAACTGGAACCGACGATTCCTTATCTGGTTATTCCAGATTCCTATGCTCGATTCTCCGGCATTATGTAGCAACTATAAATAGTTATCGAATCAATTTGTTACGCAGAATCTGGCGGCAATTCAGTGCGATGCGGGCGGGTGGGCGCCGGGATTTGCCATATTTCGGTGAGAAATCCGGCTGCCGGGGCTGGCTCAGAATCGGGAAATCGTAGCCAAGTTACTGAATAAATAGCCATATGCGTTTGCTACATCATGCCGCGATTCTCCCCCTATCGTTGTCAGCCCAGGGCCCCCGGGTCCAAGGCTTACCGTTAAAGTCGCGCAGCGAGGCGGTCCCGCCGGACCCAGGGGTGTCGATCCCCGGCGCCTTGCAGCGAAAATCCGCTAAAATTTACAGCATTTGTTGGTTCGTGCCCGTGTCGTGGCGCGTTCCAATGCAGGTTCATCAACTTAAAGAGAGCCATCCACATGACCGACCCCATCCATCTGCGGTCCCTGATCCTCGGTGCCGTCCTAGGGCTCGCGCCCCCGTGCGGTGCCCAGGCCGGAACCACGCTGCTGAACGTCTCCTACGACCCTACCCGTGAACTCTACCAGGCCGTCAACCCGGCCTTCATCAAGGCGTGGCAGGCCAAGGCGGGCGAAGAACTGACCATACAGCAATCCCATGGCGGCTCCGGCAAGCAGGCGCGCGCGATCATCGACGGGCTGAACGCGGACGTCGTGACCCTGGCCCTGGCCTACGACATCGACGCCATCGCCGAGAAGGGCCTGCTGGCCAAGGACTGGCAGCAGCGCCTGCCCCACAACAGTTCACCCTACACCTCCACCATCGTCTTCCTGGTGCGCAAAGGTAATCCAAAAGGGATCAAGGACTGGGGCGATCTGACCAAGGAGGGACTGAGCGTGATCACCCCCAACCCCAAGACCTCCGGCGGGGCGCGCTGGAACTACCTGGCGGCCTGGGCCTGGGCGCTACAGCACTTCGGCGGTGACGAGGCCAAAGTGAGGGACTACATCACCAGCCTCTACAAAAACGTACCGGTACTCGACTCCGGCGCCCGCGGTTCCACCACCACCTTCGTCCAGCGCGGGCTGGGTGACGTGCTGCTGTCTTGGGAGAACGAAGCCTTCCTGGCCCTCAAAGAGTTCGGCGCCGACAAATTCGAGATCGTCGCGCCCTCGCTCTCCATCCTCGCCGAGCCCCCGGTCGCCGTAGTCGACAAGAACGTCGACCGCAAGGGCACTCGCAAGGCCGCGACCGCCTATCTGGAGTTCCTCTATACGCCGGAGGGCCAGAAGGTGGCGGCCGAAAACTTCTATCGTCCGACTGATCCGGCCATCGCCGCCCAGTTCAAGGGCCGTTTCCCTCAGATCAAGCTGGTTAACATCGGCGACCTGTGTGGCTGGCAGGCGGCCCAGAAGAAGCACTTCGCTGACGGCGGGCTGTTCGATCAGATCTACAACCCCAAGTGACGGGAGTCGGGGCGTCCCGCCCCGAAACCTTCGCCGGCGGGGGCGGGACGCCCCCGCTCCTTTGCGTGGGCAGCGCGGCCCCTTGACCGACAACGCGGGACGATCTACGCTGTAATATAGTTAGGTGATGCCAAATTTTTTTTTCCTCACCGACCTGTTATTTCAAAGTTCTCTGTCAGCAAGGAGCGCAAGTTGCTCTGGTATGCACGTATCATCTGATATTTTCGCTCAGGACTCTAGCGTAACCGACCGACGTCGATATACTATCGTCCCTATGCTCGACTAGACCCTCTCCGCCGAACAACTCGCCGAGCTGCGTGCCGCCCACCGGCGTACGCGCGACCAGCGCGA
>JADNEJ010000192.1 GCA_016292295.1 Candidatus Thiodictyon intracellulare | reverse complement strand
AGGGTCTAGTCGAGCATAGGGACGATAGTATATCGACGTCGGTCGGTTACGCTAGGGTCATGAGCGAAAATCTCAGATGAGACGTGTATACAATAGATCAGCGGCGTCGGGCCTTTATCACAAATCTGCTAAAGGCCGGCCGGCCCATGTGAGTTTGCGCGCGCAAGATCATGTCCTGCAAGGGAGCGGCAACTCAGGGACTGAACAAGGTGGGCGGAATTATGATCAAGGCCCGCGGCGTCGTCGTCGTGCTGGAGCTGGCCGTCACCGCCGCCGCCCACGCGGTAGAGTATCGATTCAGCTTCGATGTCACCGGGCCGGCGGCCGTCTGCAACCCGCAGTTGGGTATGGCGGAGTGGAATACGGCCTTGGTGACAGGTATCGGGGCCGATGACATCTCACTCGATAACCTGCACAACTACTTACACCAACACCAATAATGCGTTGGCCACGGCGAATTTCGATTCCGGAGTCCTGCTTGGGATAACCTACTTTACCGAGACAGCAGGGGTAGACTAGATCAACTTTACCTCAGGCATCTTCGAGGCCAGCAACGCGGTTTTTGCCTATGATACGGCGACCGGCCAGGGCGACAATGGCAGCAGCGGTATTGCGTTCAGCGAAACCCACGAGCCGCCGACCTAGGCACTGTTTCTGCCGGCCACGGCCCTCGGCAGGCTCGCCCGCTGCTGTCGGCGGCGCGGCACGCCGCTTGCCAGGGCAAGTACGCCTCGCCGAGGACTCTCGGGTTCTTGAATACTGCGGCGCGCGCAAGCGTTTCCTGATCGTTAGGGGTCCGAGAGACGTGGTGGCGCTTGACCTCTGCGGGTGCGGGTGCGGCGGCTCGGCGCCGGTTCCTGGGGTGTCACGGAGTAGGGGCTCGCCGCGCCGACGTGGGTGTTCGGCGCTCCCGCACGGCCGGGGGGCGGTCGATCTGGTAGCATTGTGCGCCCGTGCGGCGATCCTTCCCTACGCACCCATTCTGGCAATCTCTATGTTCGGTTTCGGAAAAAAAAAGCTCAAGCAGGCGGCGGTTACCGAGGACGGACAGCCACCCGACGGTGAGGAATCCTCAGCGGCCAAGAGGGGGGTCTTAAAATGTCTGTTCGGGGCCCGTGACGGCGAGGACCTGGGCTGGGTGCCGGGGCTAGGGCCGTTGCCGGAGGCGGACGGGGAGCCTGCCGCCGCGCCCCTGACCGAGGTCATTGCGCCGACGGCGGCGCCTGGTGGCGCGGTCGCTCCGGTCGCGCAGACGGTGCCAAAAACCCCGGTACCGGTCGCCGTCGGCCCGGCGGTCAGCGCGCCGCCCGCGGCGGGGCTGACGCCGACGTCCGAGATCGCCCCCCCGCCCAGCCCGCTGCCGGTCGCTGCGGACGCGCCCGCCCCAAGCCCCGCCGCGCTCCGTCCGCTACCGGCGGCGCCCGGGTCCGCGGTCATCAGCGAGGCGGTGCCTCCGGTCGAGTTCGAGGCCGCCCCCGCGCCGGTCCCCGTGCCCGAGCGCGAACCGACCCCCGGGCCCGCCCCGCGGGCGGAGTCCGGCGAGTCCCCCGCGCCCAAGGCCGGGCTCTTCAAGCGCATCTTCCACCGTGCGGACGAGACTCCGGCCGCGCCGCCGTCGGCCGCGCAGGTTGAGTCGGCGCCGTCCGCCCTGGCGGCCCTGCCCCCCAAGCCGCCCTATGCGCTCAGAGTCATCCCGATCCGCGACCAGCCGGTGGACTGGGAGTTGCCGGAGGTCCGCCGTGGGCTCTTCGGCCGGCTGCGCGAGCGGCTCTCGCGCAGCCGTAGCCAACTCGGGTCCGGGCTCAGGAACCTGTTCCTGGGCCGCAAGAAGATCGACGATGAGTTGATGGAGGAGTTGGAGACCCTGCTCCTGACGGCCGATGTGGGGATCGATGCAACTGCGCGCGTCATCGACGATCTGACTCGCCGGGTCAAACGCAAGGCGCTCGCGGACCCGCAGGCGCTGCTCGCGGCGTTGAAAGAGGCGCTGCGCCAGATCCTCACCGCCGCGGTGGCCCCGGTCCGGCAGGCGGCCCCGAACCGGCCCCAGGTGGTCCTGATGGTGGGGGTCAACGGGGCCGGCAAGACGACGACCATCGGCAAGCTCGCGCGCTACCTGCAGGCGGATGGCAACAGCATCATGCTGGCCGCGGGAGACACCTTCCGCGCCGCCGCGGTGGAGCAACTGCATGCCTGGGGCGAGCGCAACCGGGTGCCGGTGATCGCCCAGAAGAGCGGAGCGGACTCCGCCTCGGTGATCTTCGACGCGCTCCAGGCGGCGACCGCCCGCGGGGTGGACGTGCTGATTGCCGACACCGCCGGGCGCCTCCACACCAAGACCAACCTGATGGACGAGTTGACTAAGATCGCCCGGGTGATGCGCAAGATCGACCCGGAGGCCCCGCACGAGGTGCTGCTGGTAGTGGATGCCACTACCGGCCAGAACGGGCTCAATCAGGCGGTGCAGTTCCATCAGGCGGTGCCCTTGACCGGGATCGCCCTAACCAAGCTTGACGGCACCGCCAAGGGCGGCATCGTCTTCGCCATCGCGGAGAAGCTCAAGGTGCCGATCCGCTTCATCGGGGTGGGGGAATCGATCGAAGACCTGCGGCCCTTCGACGCCGATGAGTTCCTGGATGCGCTGCTGGGGCAGTAACACGCAGTGCTAGATTAAGGAACTCTAATTATCCTTTAATCTAGCGCTGTTAATCTGCTATCTATCAGAAAATAAAGAAAAGTGTCGAGGCGTGGTTGCAGCATATCGGAAAGATCTGAACATTCTATTCCCCGTTTGCAGGGATTGTTATTGTACAAAGCCCCGAGCTTGCCTAAAGTCCCTGCATGCCGTGACGCAGTGCGGTTACCGCAACCACTGAAAAATTGCTGGTAAAATCCGCAGCATCCTGCTATGCTTTTGTTCCAAGCGTCCAACTCAGGTATCAAGCACATGGCCAAAGATTTCGCTCTCATGCCCACCGGCAATATCGATGCGTACATCAGCGCCTCCTACCAGATCCCGGTGCTGACCCCCGAGGAGGAGCGCAGCCTCGCCGAGAACCTGCGCGACCATGGCGACATGGAGGCGGCGCGGCGGATGGTGATGTCACACCTGCGGTTCGTGATCCGCATCGCCCGCGGTTACTTGGGCTACGGTCTGCCCCTGCCGGACCTGATCCAGGAAGGTACGGTGGGCCTGATGAAGGCAGTCCGGCGCTTCGAGCCCGACATGGGTGTGCGCCTGGTTTCCTTCGCGGTGCACTGGATTCGCGCCGAGATCCACGAGTACATCCTGCGCAACTGGCGCATCGTAAAAGTGGCGACGACCAAGGCCCAGCGCAAGCTTTTCTTCAACCTGCGCAGCGCCAAGAAGCGGCTCGGCTGGTTCACCCATGCGGAGGTCCTGGCGGTCGCCGCCGACCTGGGGGTGAAGCCCGAGACGGTGCTGGAGATGGAGTCGCGGCTCTCTAACCAGGATCTAGCCTTCGACGGCTACGAGGACGATGACGACGAATCCCCCTCCGCGCCCTCCACCTACCTGCCTGATTCGCGCATGGAGCCCCTGCGGATGCTGGAGCGCGAGGACACCGAGAGCAAGGACAAGGCACGCCTCTATGCCGCCATCCAGGGCCTGGACGAGCGCAGCAAGGTGATCCTGAAAGAGCGTTGGCTGACCGAGAAGAAGCAGACGCTACACGAGCTGGCCCAGCAGTTCAACGTCTCGGCCGAGCGCATCCGCCAGATCGAGAAGAACGCGATGAAGAAGCTGCGTCTGCAACTAGCCATCTGAACCCGTGCAGGCGGGTGTCACACCCGCCCCGACGCTAGCAGCCTGTCGGACTTCGGGGCCCCGTCGGGGCGGCGGGCCCAGTACACTGTCTGGATCAACCCCGATGGCTGCCCGATGGCCGGAGTGCTACTGTCGATGCGCCGCTTCCACCCGATGGACCGCGA
>JADNEJ010000307.1 GCA_016292295.1 Candidatus Thiodictyon intracellulare | reverse complement strand
CCATAAAAGCCCGCCCAAGGGCCTCAGGCGGTGGCGCCGGTCGCTAAGTCCGACAAGCTGCTAGGCCCAGGGCGCCCAGGGGTAGGTCATTGAGGACGGCACCCAGGGCTGCACGGTCTGGGATGATCGGGTGCTCCCCGCCTCGCCCCCGGCCTGGATCGCCACGACCAGGGCGCCCAGGGGCGTGAGCGCCAGGGCGAGGCGGCCCTCATAGCCAAGCTCGGCCAGGCTCTTCCCCACCTGAACCAGCAGGGACTGGGCCTCACCGAAGAGGCGCAGGCTGGCAGCCACGTCCAGCAGCAGTGAGCAGGGCGGCACCAGACTGACCACGGGGGTGAAGCGGATGAACCAGGCGGCCAGGCGCGCCAATACCTCGCGCTCCGCCCCCGGGCACAGGGCCCGCACCGCGAGCCCCGCGCGCGGGCGGCACCGACCGTCAACCCCGGGCGAATGCCCGCGGCGGCCGCGGCCTGGTTGCAGCGCAGGATACGCTCGTCCTGGCGGGTGGTGCTGATGGCAAGCGGCAGCCCCTGCGTACCGGCACGTCCAAGGACCTCAAGGGGCAAGGTGAGGGAGATAGAGCGCGAGCCAACGCATCGGCGCCCCCGGGAAGAATGATTGTCCGCAAATGAACGTAAATATAGAGATAATGAGGATTAAGGAGGTCGTTATAGCACCAAGCCGCTTGCGGGCAACCCCCTTCCTGGTAAGCAGCGGCCTCGCTAAACAACAGGGTCAGAACCGCCCCGACCCGGCCGCCGCGCTGTTTGAGGACCGTGACCTGGTAACTGCACTTGCAGGCACAGGGCGGCGGGCGAGGGGTGGCGGGCGGCACGCGGGTCCCGGAACAGGAAGGCCAGGGACTCACCGGCCGCGGCCGCCAACTGGAGCCGACGCAGCTTCGTTGCATCCCAGCGCCCCCCACAGCAGCACCGCCGCACAGGCCCCGGAGCGCAGGCCCAGCTCGGCGGCCCAGGCGCACCGCTCCCCGGCACTCACCACCACCAGGCGCTCCAGGCCGACACCCTCCAGGCCGACACCCATGGTGGCTAGGGCCGGGGCGAAGGGTTGCAGGGGCGGGTCCACCAGCAACAGCCAGCGGGACTGGGCACTGAGCCGGGCCTGGGCCGGCAGGAGCAGCCCGAGCCCGTCCGCGGGCCACTCCCCGAGCAGTTCGCTCAGGCTGCCGGGGGGCCAGCCGCCCCAGGGCAGTTCCCGGTCCAGGGCGGCGTGCCCGGTGGGGACCCCAGCCGGCGCCAGGTCCCACGCCACCCGCTCCTGCCAGAGGTCAGAGTACCGCGCGAGAAGCTCTTGGATGGATATGTGTCACGTTGCTTCACGTCGAAACTCAGCCGTTATCAGGCACCGTTTTATGTTGCGGCGCGACCAATCCCAGTCGCAGCACACCGACGGCGACGCCCTCGATGACCAGTTCCTGTTTGCGCAGGTCTACCGCAATGGGCGGGAAGCCGGGGTTCTCCGCCAGGAGTTGGACACGATAGACACAGTGGGCCAGGCGGCGCAAGCGCTTGACCGTGACCTTATTATTGAGCCGCGCCACTACGATCCGGCCGTTTTCCGCCTCCTGAGTTGCGTGTATGTCCTGAGTTGCGTGTATGGCACGCAGGTCACCGTCCAGGATGCCCGCGTCGCGCATGCTGCTGCCGCGCACCCGCAACAGGTAGTCGGCCCGAGGGCGAAAGAGCCTCGGGCTGATCCGGTACCGGTACTCCACATGCTCCGCGGCCAGGATGGGGCTGCCGGCCGCAACCCGGCCGATGACCGGCAGGCCCGCCTCATCGCCGCCCGTACCGGAGCGCTCCAAGGCCCCATCGCCAGACTCACCGTTGGCCCCGTACTCCACCAACCGGATGCCCCAGGAGCGCAACCGGATGCCCCGGGAGCGCCCGCGGGTGAGTTCGACGGCCCCATGCCGGGCTAGGGCGCGCAGGTAGTCCTCCGCCGCGTTGGCAGAGCGGAACCCCAGGGAGCGGGCGATCTCGACCCGGGTCGGGGGCACTCCGGTCACGCGCAGATATCGCTCGATCAGTTCCAGGACCTGGCGCTGGCGCTGGCGGTCGGTGAGCCGGCCGATCGTAACTGTATTTTTATACAGCTTCAGTAATCTTGCAAGCCCGGCTCGAAACTTTCATCACCAGGGCTTGGCCCGCGGCGAGCGCCGCTCTATCCTGCCCATCCATGAACGACGCCAAACGCCGCCTGATCTTCGAGCGCCTGCGTGCTGCAAACCCGACACCGACCACGGAGCTTGAGTACCAAGGCCCCTTCGAGTTGCTGGTCGCCGTGATCCTCTCCGCGCAGGCGACCGACAAGAGCGTCAACCAGGCCACGGCCCGGCTCTTTCCCATCGCCAACACCCCCCAGGCGATCCTGGACTTGGGTGAGGAGGGGCTGAAGGCACAGATCCGCACCATCGGGCTCTTCAACAGCAAGGCGCGCCACCTCATCAAGACCTGTGAATTATTGGTGAGCGCGCACGGCGGGGCCGTGCCGCGGGATCGCCAGTCGCTGGAATCGCTGCCCGGGGTAGGCCGCAAGACCGCCAACGTGGTACTGAGCACCGCCTTCGGCGAACCGACCATGGCGGTTGATACCCATGTCCTGCGGGTCGGCAACCGCACCCGGGTCGCTCCGGGCAAGACTCCGGCGGTGGTGGAGCAAAAGCTCCTGCGGCACGTCCCCAGGGAATTTCTGAAGGACGCCCACCACTGGCTGATCCTGCACGGGCGCTATGTCTGCGCGGCGCGCCACCCCCGCTGCCCCGCCTGCCCCATCGCCGATCTGTGCGAATTCCAGGATAAAACTCATGGCTGATGGCACCAGGGATAGTCCCGGCGGCGCCGCGCTGGCCCAAGCGATCAAGACCTGGGGCCGAGAACTGCGCTTACAGCAACTCGGCATCGCCGCGACGGACTTGAGCGCCGCCGCGGCCCACCTGGCGAAGTGGCTGCGCGCCGGGTATCACGGCGACATGCACTACATGGCCCGCCACGGCACCCGCCGCTCCCGGATCGCCGAGTTGGTACCCGGCACCCGCAGCGTGATTATGGCGCACATGGACTATCTGCCGCAGACCCGCACGGCCATAGCCGCGGCACTGCGCGACCCGACGGGCGCGTTCATCTCCCGCTATGCCCTGGGACGCGACTATCACCGGCTCCTGCGCCGCCGCTTGCAACGGCTTGCCGAGCGCATCACGGCGGCCATCGGCCCCTTCGGTTATCGCGTCTTTGTCGATTCGGCCCCGGTGCTGGAGAAGCCCCTGGCGCAGCACGCCGGCCTGGGCTGGATCGGCAAACACACCAACCTGATCGACCGGCGGTCCGGCTCCTGGTTTTTCCTAGGGGCGCTCTACACGGATCTGGTACTGCCCCCAGATACCTGGGCCCGGGACCACTGCGGCCGCTGCCAGGCCTGCCTGAGGGCCTGCCCGACCGGGGCCATCGTCGCACCTTATGTGCTCGACGCCCGCCGGTGCATCTCCTATCTCACCATCGAGCACCTCGGCCCCATCCCGGAGCCCCTGCGACCCCTGCTCGGCAACCGCATCTACGGCTGTGACGACTGCCAACTAGTTTGCCCCTGGAACCGCTTCGCCCGACTAACGGCAGAGCCCGCCTTTCTGCCCCGCCACGGACTCGCCACAGCGACCCTGGTCGAGTTGTTCGCCTGGGATGAAGCGACCTTCCACGAACGTACGGCCGGCTCGGCACTGCGGCGCATCGGCCACGAACGCTGGCTGCGCAACCTCGCGGTCGCCCTGGGTAACGCCCCGCCCGACCCGGCGGTGACGGCGGCCTTGGCGGCCCGCACCGAGCATCCGAGCCCACTGGTGCGCGAGCATGTCGACTGGGCACGGCGGCGCCGCTCGGACTAGCAGCCTGTCGGACTTGGCGACCGGCGTCACCGCCTGAGGCCCTTGGACGGGCTTTTATGGCAAAAAAGAGACGATTTTCGGC
>JADNEJ010000295.1 GCA_016292295.1 Candidatus Thiodictyon intracellulare | reverse complement strand
CGGCAGTAGCACTCCGGCCATCGGGCGACCATCGGGGTTGATCCCGACAGTGTACAGGACCCGCCGCCCCGACGGGGCCCCGAAGTCCGACAGGCTGCTAGGCCCGCTCTATCGGGAAGGCCAGGACGGCATCGATCTCACGCACACCCAATACCGCCATCAGCAGCCGATCCAGGCCCAGGGCGACACCGGCGGCCTCCGGGAGCCCGGCGGCCAGGGCGGCGAGAAACGACAGGTCGAGCGGCGGCCGGTCGCGACCCTGGCGGTGGCGGATCTCAAGATCCGCGTGCAGACGTGCCGACTGGGCGGCGACATCGGTCAACTCCTGGAAGCCGTTGGCCAGTTCGACCCCGTCGAGATAGACCTCGAAACGCTCCGCCACCAGCATCTCGTCCCGGCGCAAACGCGCCAGCGCTGCCTGACTCGGCGGATAGTCACAGAGAAAGGTTAGGCGCCCGGCGCCCAGACCGGGTTCCAGGCAGTGGGTCAGCAGCAGATCGAGCCAGCCGTCCTGGTCCAGTGCCAGGGACGCGGCACCACCGATCCCGGCCGCCGCAGCGCAGGCCGCGAGCCGCGGCAAGTCCGTCGCCCAGGGATCGAGGCCCAACCGCTCACGAAAGAGCGCCCGGTAGGTGATGTGCTCGCAGGGCAGGTCGGGACGCCCCAGCACCAGTCGCATTAGGGCGGCCACCTCCTCCATCAGGTCCCGGTAACCACAGCCGGGCCGGTACCACTCCAGCAGACTGAACTCCGGGTGGTGACGGCGACTCCGCTCGCCATCACGAAAAACCTTGCAGATTTGATAGATGGGCCCAATCCCCGCGGCCAGCAGGCGTTTCATGGGGAACTCGGGGGAGGTATGCAGATACAGCGGCAGACCCCGGGCGTAGCCCGGGCCGTGCCAACGGGTGTGAAGGCTGTCCAGGGCCGGATCGGACCCGGCGCAGCGCGAGGCGATGGGCGTTTCCACCTCCAGGACCCCGACGTCAGCGAAAAAACCGCGGATTCGCGCCAGCATCGCGGCTCGTGCCCGGATCGCCTCGAGGCCGGCAGTGGGGGGCCAGTCGGAGCACGTGGATCCTGGCCCGGCGTTATGAGTCACTTTTCAAGGTTCTAGTGGCCTAAAAAAAAATAAACAAGATTAACATGGTTTCTTAGGATTCACAGGATTGGGGACGGACTGACACCATCATTGCGCCGGTCCTTTAATCCTGAAGAATCCTATTAATCCTGTCTAATTTCTCGCCGCCAAAGACAGCGCCGCAGGGCCGCCGCGTCGGCCGCTATTCTTTGACGCGGGAAACGTATTCGCCGATACGGGTGTCGATCCGGATCAGTTCGCCACCCTGCACGAACAAGGGAACACGCACCACCGCACCGGTCTCCAGAGTCGCCGGCTTGCCGCCGCCGCCGGAGGTGTCACCCTTGAGACCGGGATCGGTCTCGGTGATCAGCAGCACCACGAAGTTCGGCGGCTCCACCGCCAGCGGCAGACCATTCCAGAGGGTTACCTTGCACATGTCCTGGTCCTTGATCCACTTGGCCGCCTCCCCGACTACCGTGCCATCGGCAGTCATCTGCTCAAAACTGGCCGGATCCATGAAGTGCCACCATTCGCCGTCGTTGTACAGATACTGCATATCGGTATCATGGACATCGGCGCCCTCGACCGTGTCACCGGATTTGAAGGTTTTCTCCACGGTCCGCCCGGTCTTGAGGTTGCGTACCCGCACCCGGTTGAAGGCCTGACCCTTGCCGGGCTTGACGAACTCGTTCTCGACGATGTTGTATGGGTCTCCATCCAGTATGATCTTGAGCCCACTCTTGAACTCATTGGTGCTGTAGTTAGCCATGTCGCCCTCGTTACCGGTGAAAAATGAACCCGCAATGGTAGCGCGAAGCAGTGCCCACTGTCAGATCGAGGCCGCTGCGACCGACGCCTGGCGGCGCGAGCTTGGTCAGGCCTTCACCCAGGTCGATCCGCTGCTTGAGTTCCTGGGTCTGCACCGCGACCAGGTCCCCACCCTCGATCCAGAGCCCGGTCCCTTCCGGCTGTTGGTACCGCGCGGCTTTGCCGCCCTTATGCGCGGGGGCGGGCCCGCTGACCCGCTGCTGCGCCAGGTGCTGCCGCTCGCCGCCGAGCGGGTCCTGACCGCCGGGTTCCGGCACGACCCCGTAGGTGACGGGCCGGCAGCCCGCGCCCCGGGGCTGCTGCGCAAGTATGCGGAGCGCGCCCTGCTGATGGCCCAGGGCGCCTGCGCGGTCCACTGCCGTTATTGCTTCCGCCGCCATTTCCCCTACGGCGCCTTGGGGACCTACGGCCCGCGGGTCGGGGTCGCGCTCGCGCAAATCCAGGCCGACACCACGCTGCACGAGGTGATCCTGAGCGGCGGCGACCCCTTGCTGCTCGCTGACGATACCTTAGAGGACCTGCTCACGCGGCTCGCCGCCATCCCCCATGTGCGGCGGCTGCGCCTGCACAGCCGGTTGCCGCTGGTGCTGCCGTCCCGGATCACAGCGCGACTGTGCGGCCTGTTGCGCACCTTGACGCCCCGGCCGGTGCTCGTCATCCACACCAATCATGCCCGGGAACTCGGTGCCGCGGCCCAAGCGGCATTGACGGCCTTGGGGACGGAGGGCGTCACGCTGCTGAACCAAAGCGTCCTGCTGCGCGGGGTCAACGATGACGTGACGGGACTCGCCGCGCTGAGCGAGCGGCTCTTTGACTGCGGCGTGCTGCCCTATTACCTGCACCAACTCGACCCGGTGCAAGGGGCGGCCCACTTCGCGGTATCGGACCGCCAGGCCCGACGGTTGATGGACGCATTGCGGGCGCGCTTGCCGGGCTATTTGGTGCCGCGCCTGGTACGCGAGTCAGCGGGTGCGCCGTGCAAAGAGCCGCTGAGTTGAGCACCTCGCAGCAAGCCGGCGTGCACCGTGCCCCAGCTCGCTGCGGCGGGTGTGGCGAGCGGGGGCGCGGCGTTCCCAGGTGCGCGGCGCGCCCTGGGCGCTCTCGGGCAATGAGTAGTTTCCTCCCCACCTCGGTCCGCAGATAATGGCCCTTGAATGAAACCGACCGCCCCCCTTGCCCGCACAAGCCCAAACCGTCATCATGCTGGTCATGACCTCGCAGGCAAGCGAGGCGGAACGCCTGATCACGTCACTGCGCGACGGCGGATTGCCGGTGCGCGGAATGTATACCTCCCACGCGGACCGCATCGAGGAACTGGTGGATCGGCGCACCTGCGACCTGATCATCTGCTGCGCCTACGACCCGGCGGTGACGCTCAACGCGGTGATGCTGCGCCACCTCTTCATTAATCTGGCCGAGGACAGTTTCTGTGACCCCGGCGCCATGATCTGGATCTGCGATTGTCTGCGGGTGTTGGATGTCCGCGGGAGTTGGCTCAACCTCGTGATCCAAGAAGAACTGGTGAACGCCAACCTGGCAAGCCTGAACCGGCTCATCGAGAGCCTGAAAAAGATCAAGTGCTGGGTGATGGCCAATTGCTTCGGTGCCACCGATCACCCCCAGATGCTGTTCCAGGGCTTCTCGCTGGACTTTGCCTTGCTGCTGCCGGAATTCGCCCAGGGTCTGGCCGACGGCAAGGACATATTCAGCTAATGCCAAATTTTCTGTTTCCTCACCGACCGGTTATTTCAAATTTCTCCGTCAGCAAGGAGCGCAAATCGCCCTGGTACTCACCCGGGTTGCTAAAGAAGTCTGCGCAGGCTTTGCGAAACCCGTCGAATGATTCGCAATACTTGTTATACAGAACTTTTTTCTTAAAGAATTTCCATAGTCGCTAAATAAGATTCAAATTTGGCGCATAAGAGCGTTGTCGCAAATGACGTAGATCCAAGTCGCGACGGCGTAGACTTGCTCAAGTTGCTGGAGCAGGGCGATCGTTGAAGTCGCATCAATGGTCTCAGCGAAGCGCGTCACGGGCTCCAAATGCTCCAGATCGATCGCACCGTTGA
>JADNEJ010000392.1 GCA_016292295.1 Candidatus Thiodictyon intracellulare | reverse complement strand
TCAAGCCGCAGGCCACCTTTTCCGACTGCCTGGCGCGCGTGCGCCGCACCATCTGAGCCGAGGGGAATGACGTCTCGACTATCTGGTACAGGGTGTTCCCCGGCCGCACCATCGGCAGTACGTTCTCCGCCTTGTCGACCCAGCAGTCCACCAGTACCGGATGCTCTTGGGGCAGCGCCCAGGCGACGCCCTCGCGCAGTTCTGCATTGGTGCAGATACGCAAGGTCTTGAGTCGCGGGTAGACGTATTTGAGCCAGGTGAGGTTGGGGATCTGGCGGCGGCACTGTTCGCCGCTGTCGGTGCAGTCCGGCTCGCACTCGACGGTGCGCGAGAGGCAGGTTTCGTAGTGCATTCCGGCGTCCATCATGTCCTCCCACTGGCGGACCATGCCCAGGAAGTTGTTATTGAGCACGAACATCTTGAGCGGGATGCGCTGGGCCACGATCGTGCCCAGTTCCTGGATGTTCATCTGGAAGCTGCCGTCGCCGTCGATCAGGACCACCGGGCGGCTGCGGTCCGCGAACCAGGCACCGATGGCCGCAGGCAACCCGAAGCCCATAGTGCCGAGCCCGCCGGAGTTGATCCACTGGCGCGGGCGCTGGAAGCGGTAATACTGGGCCGCCCACATCTGGTGCTGGCCGACCCCGGTGACCAGGGTGGCATCACCGCCGGTCAGCTCGGAGATAGCTTCGATTACTGCCTGGGGCTTGAGGTTGAGGCCGCTCTGGTACGGCTTGGGCAGTTGGGTGCGCCACTTTTGCACCTGGGCCATCCAGTCCGGGTGCCGGGCGTCCCGGCCGCTCGCCAGGGCATAGTCCAGGAAGGCACCCGCCCTCGCCACCAGGTGGAGATGCGTCGCCACCGTCTTGTCGATCTCGGAGGGGTCGATGTCCACCTGGGCGATCTGCTTGTCGACGGCAAAGCCGCGCACCGCTACACGGTCGTCGAAGCGCCCGCCCAGCGTCAGGATCAGGTCGACGTCGCGCAGCGCATAGTTGGCCGGGATGGTGTCGTGCATCCCGGGCATCCCCAGGTTGTGGGGGTCGTCGAAGGGGATCGCGCCCAGTCCGTTGAAGGTGGTGGTCACCGGCACCGCGAAGCGCTGTGCGAAGCGGCACAGGGCGGCGGCGGCCCCGACGTGGATTACGCCGCCACCGGCCTTGATCACCGGACGCGCGGAGGCGACCAGGGCGGCGAGGATGGCGTCTGCCCGGGCCGGGTCGAAGGGGATCGGCTCGCGGTAGCGACGACGGGGCAGGTTGCTGTGGGCAGCGGTGCGAGCTGCACGTCCTTGCAGATGTCCACCACCACCGGGCCGGGGCGACCGCTGCCGGCCAGGGCATAGACCTCGCGCAGCACCCATTCCAGGTCACGCACGCCCTTGACCAGGTAGTTGTGCTTGGAGATCGCCCGGGTGACGCCGACCGCGTCCACCTCCTGGAAGGCGTCGGAGCCGATGCCCCCGCTCGGCACCTGGCCGATGATGAAGAGGGTGGAGATAGAGTCCTTGTGGGCGTCCGCAATGAGAGTGGTGAGGTTGGTCGCCCCGGGTCCTGAGGTGGCGAGTGCGACGCTCACCCGGCCGCTGGCGCGGGCAGGGCATAGCCCTCCGCGGCATGGCCAGCCCCGGGTTCCTAGCGGCACATGATCGGGTTCCTAGCGGCACATGATGAAGTGCGGGCAGGGCTCGCCCCGGCGCAGGCGTTTGTTCAACTCGACATGCAGCGGAATCACGGCCCCGCTGGTGTGGCCGAAGATGGTCTCGACGCCAAGATCTGTCAACACATCGAATAAGACGGCGGCGCCGGTGCGCAGGGCGAAGGTCTCAGGGGCATTCATGTGAATTGGGTAAGTCCTGGGGAACGGAGTGGCATGGCGCTCATGATCCAAGAAAGCACCGTGACCTGTCAGCCCGGTGCGGACAAACCTCTTGCTGCGACCAGCAGCTCGCGTCAGGCCTCAGCGGCGAGCGCCAGATAGGCCCGGTGCAGCCGCTCGACCTGGGGCCCCAGGGCAGCCGGTCCGCCGCCGTTGTCGATGATGTCGTCGGCCCGCGCCAGACGCCGGGCGCGCGGGATCTGACTCGCAATGATGCGCTCGACCTCGGCCGGCGCGAGCAGGCTGCGGTGGCACACCCGTGCGACCTGGGCCGCTTGCGGGCAGTCCACCACCAGCACCCGCTCCGCCAGGGACTCCTGACCGCTTTCCAGCAGGAGCGGCACCACCAGCAGCACGTAGGGCGACTGTAGGCAGGCGGCACGCTCCAGCATCAGACCGCGGATCGGCGGGTGCAGGATTGACTCCAGACGCGTACGCGCCCTTGGATCAGCGAAGACCAGGCAGCGCAGCGCTGCCCGGTCCAGGCTGCCGTCCGGCAGCATGACAGCACCAAACTGGGCCCCGATCCGGGCCAGGATCTGGGTACCGGGTTCGGTCAGTTCCCGGGCCAGCAGGTCGGTGTCGATGACGCCGACGCCCAGCGCGGCGAACCGCTCGGCCACGGTCGACTTGCCGCTGCCGATCCCGCCGGTAAGTCCGACCCTAAACATGTGATCGCAACCCGCTCACGCCAGGCCGGCGAGGCGCAGATAGGCGGCGTTGAGCTGCGGGCCCTAGATCAGACAGATGAAACCGGCGACCGCCAGGAAGGGACCGAAGGGTATGGGGACCACGCGGGCGTGCCGTCTGGTGACGATGACCAGGGTGCCCAGCAGGGCCCCGGCCAAGGCCGCGAGCAGCAGGATCCGGGGCAGAAATTGCCAGCCGAACCA
Organism: Candidatus Thiodictyon intracellulare; assembly: GCA_016292295.1. Taxonomy (GTDB): domain Bacteria; phylum Pseudomonadota; class Gammaproteobacteria; order Chromatiales; family Chromatiaceae; genus Thiodictyon; species Thiodictyon intracellulare. The sequence continues at coordinate 1,217 of JADNEJ010000392.1, read as the reverse complement.
GGCCCCGAAGAGCGCCAGGAGCTGGAAGTCTCGGTAGCCCATGCCTTCCTTTCCAGTGGCCAGACGAAAGAGCTGGAAGACGCACCAGAGGCTCAGATAGCCGGCAGCAGCACCGATGATCGCGGAGGCGCTGTCCGTGAAGAGTCAGAACAGGCTGCACAGCAGGCCGACCCACAGGAGCGGGATGCTGATGGAGTCCGGCAGCAACTGGGTGTCGAAGTCGATGAGCGCGAGCGCGATCAGTCCCCAGGTCAGGGGCATGGCGACCAGGGTCTGCCAGCGCAAGACTACCATCAGGGTCAGCACCGCAGTCAGGCCCTCGATCAGCGGGTAGCGAGGGCTGATGCGCGTGCGGCAGGTGGAGCAGCGCCCGCGCATGAACAGATAACTGAGGATGGCGACGTTTTCCAGCGCGCGGATCCGGTGACCGCAGGATGGGCAGTGCGACGGCGGTCGGGTCAGGCTGAGCACCGGTTGCGTTTCGGCCGTGGGGGACCCGGCAAGTTCCGCGCACTCGCAACGCCAACTTGCCTCCATGATGCGCGGCAGGCGCAGGATCAAGACGTTGAGGAAACTCCCGACGATCAGCCCCAAGGCTAGGGCGAACCCATAGAGCAGGCCCTGGTTGGCGTTGAAGACTTCGATCCACTGCATTGGCGATCTCGGCGATTAGGGGATGGGGGATGGGAGATAGGGGATAGAGGCTTCCCCTATCTCCTTGCATCAGACCACCGACGCGAGCTTGAAGATCGGCAGGTACATGGCTACCACCAGACTGCCCACCAGGCCGCCGATGACCACCATAATCATCGGCTCCAAGAGGCTGCTGAGGCTGTCGACGGCGGCTTTGATCACAAATCCGCCCAAGGCCGGCCGGCCCATATAAGTTTGCGCGCGCAAGACCATGTTCTGCAATGGAGCGGCGACGCCGGGACTGAACAAGATGGGCGGAATTATAATCAAGGCCGTCGACGGCGTTGTTCACCTGCTCCTCGTAGAAATCGGCGACCTTGCCGAGCATCTCGTCCAGGACGCCCGACTCCTCGCCGATGGCGGTCATCTGGATCGCCATGTGGGGAAACAGGTTGCGCTGCCGCATGGACAGTTGCAGGGACTGGCCGGTGGCCTTCTCCTCGCGCATCTTAAGCACCGCCTCCTGATAGGTAACCGTTTAGCCCCCCTGGTTGCCAAGTAGCCGTAGCGGGTCGCCCCGATCA
>JADNEJ010000260.1 GCA_016292295.1 Candidatus Thiodictyon intracellulare | reverse complement strand
ATGGCCGTATTACGTCTGCAATCAGGGGAACACCGCGGAAAACTGCGTTTCTAGCCGAAAATCGTCTCTTTTTTGCCGCAAAAGCTCGCCCAAGGGCCTCAGGCGGTGGCGCCGGTCGCTAAGTCCGACAGGCTGCTAGCAGAGGCCGCGGGGTTTGCTGCCCCGAACGGGGTCTGGCGCACCTGAGTGCGGATCAAGGCGCTTTTCCAGACCGCTTTCCTTGGGTATCCTGCATCCTGATTTGCGCAGCCATTTGTCCGGAAGTCACCCTGCCGTCGCAGGCGCCGGTTTTATCCAGGGGAGACGGAGCGCTCGCTGGGCGCCGCATCCTGGTCCTGTTCGCCCACCCCTCGCTCGATCGTTCCGAGGCCAATCGGCCCCTGGCCGCGGCTACCCCCCTGGTGGAGGAGGTGACCCTGGTGGACCTCTATGCCGAGTATCCGGCCTTCGAGATCAACGTGGATCGGGAGCAGGCGCGCCTGTTAAGCCATGAGGTGATCTGCTTCATGCATCCGCTCTACTGGTACTCTACCACGGCCATCCTGAAGGAGTGGCAGGACCTGGTCCTGGAACACGGGTTTGCCTACGGTGTCGGGGCCGGCGCCCTGCATGGCAAGCTGTTCTTCAGTGCTTTGACCGCCGGCGGTCCGGAGGCGGCCTACGGCGCTGCCGGCTACAATCACTTCACCATCCGCGAGCTGCTCTGCCTCCTGGAGCAGATGGCGCGCCTGTGCGGCATGGCCTACCTGCCGCCCTTTGCGCTGTTCGGCGTCCGCTCCGCCGTGGAGAGGGGGCGGGTGCCGGGCCATGTGGACGACTGGATGCGGGTGCTCGTCGCCCTGCGCGAGGATCGATTCGACGTGGCGGCGACGCGCTCCCGGAGCACGCTCAACGCGGACCTGGCGACCCTCATCCGGGGTGCCTGAGCATGGACGGTATCTGGTTCATTGCCTTTTTCTATCTCGCCGCCGCGGTGCTGGCGGTCCCGGTGGCCAATCGGCTGGGGCTGGGCTCGGTGCTGGGCTATCTGATCGCCGGCATCCTGATCGGTCACAGCCTGGACTTGAACCTAGTGGGTGCGGAGACGCGCGAGGTCCAGCAGGTCGCCGAGTTCGGTGTGGTGATGATGCTGTTCCTGGTGGGTCTGGGGTTGGAACCCCAGCGCCTATGGGAGATGCGGCTGCGCCTGCTGGGGCTCGGCGGCCTCCAGGTCGACCTGACCGCGCTGCTGATCGCCGCGGGGGCCGTGGCGCTGGGGCGCTACTGGGGCCTGTGGCTGGCCATGGGGCTAATCTTCGCCATGTCGTCCACCGCCATCGTTCTTCAGACCTTGAGCGAGAAGGGCCTGACCAAGACCGAAGGCGGGCGCTCCTGCTTTGCCGTCCTGCTGTTTCAGGATATCGCGGTCATCGCCGTGCTGGCCCTGATCCCGCTGCTGGCCCGGCCGGCCGGCTGGCGGGACGCCGGCGTCGATGCGGGGGCGCCGACGCCGGCCGGCCACGGCACCGCCGCGCTGGTGGCCGGCCTGCCGGACTGGGGTTACGCCTTGGTGGTGCTGGAGGCGGTGGCGACCGTGGTGCTCGGCGGTTACTACCTCTCGCGTCCCCTGTTCCGTTTCATCGCCGACTCCCGGCTGCGCGAGGTCTTCACCGCCAGCGCCCTGCTGCTGGTCATCGGCACCGCGCTCCTGATGACGCTCGTGAGCCTGTTCCCGGCACTCGGCACCTTCTTTGCCGGGGTAGTGCTGGCCAACAACGAGTTCCGCCACGAGTTGCAATCCGCCATCGAGCCCTTTAAGGGTCTGCTAATGGGGATCTTCTTTATCACAGTCGGGGCCGCGATCGATTTCGGTATCCTGTTCGCCAACTTTGCCACCGTGCTCGGCCTGACGCTCGGGGTGATGGGGCTCAAGGCGGCGGTGCTGCTGGGGTTGGCGCGGCTGTTCCGACTGCCGGCGAGGGACCGCTGACTGTTGGTCCTGAGCCTGGTCCAGGCCGGCGAGTTCGGCTTCGTGCTCCTGGGCTTCTGCGTACAGAACGCCGTGATCCCCACACCGCTGGCGCGGACCCTGTCGCTGGTGGTAGCCCTGTCCATGCTCCTGACCCCGGCCCTCTTCATCCTCTATGAACGGCTGATCGCCCCGCGGCTGCATGCCGCGGGTGAGAGGTAGGAGCCGGACACCATCGACGAGCAGGAGGCAGTGGTCATCGCCGGGATCGGCCGCTTCGGCCAGGTCGTCAACAGCCTGCTGGTGGCCGCCGGAGTGCGCATCGTGGTGCTGGACCACCGAGCGGACCAGATCGACCTGCTGCGCAAGCTCGCTATCAAGAGCTACTACGGCGACGCTTCCCGCCCTGACCTGCTGCACGCGGCCGGGATCGCGCAGGCGCGCCTCTTCATCATCGCCATCGACGACCGGGACCGCGCGGTCGAGATCGTCGAGTACGTCCGGCGGACCTATCCGCAGGTCCGCATCCTGGCCCGTGCCTATGACGTGGGGCACATGTATGTGCTCAAGAAGGCGAGGGCGGACCTGGCGGTGCGGGAGGTCTACGCTGGCTCGCTCAGCCTGGGCGCCGCGGCCCTGCGGCGGCTGGGGTTCCACCCCTACAAGGTGGAGCGGATGACGCGGGCCTTCCGTCGCCACCAGTCCGAGGGCCTGGATGGTATGTATGACCTGTGGGACCAGGACCCGGACATCGCCCGCAATCTGCCCCTGCAGGACGCACTGAACGCCAACCGCCGGGACCTGCACGACCGTACCGAGCGGGAATTTTTAGAATTTTGTGTCTTAGCGTGAGAACTGCTTTTTCCGAGTTCAGGCCACCGTGCCCCAGAGGGCGCCGGCCACGGCCGTGACCACCATCGCCAGGGCCCCCCAGAAGGTGACGCGCAGGGCGCCGACCGCCATCCCGGCACCGCCAGTATGAGCGGCCAAGGCGCCCAGCACAGCGAGGAAGACGAGCGAGGTACCGGCCAACAGGGGGATCAGGTAGGCGCCGGGTGCAAGCGCGGTGACTAGGAGCGGCTGAGCTGCGCCGACCGCGAAGCTGGCGGCGGACGCCAGGGCGGCCTGGATGGGGCGGGCGCTGAAGGCGTCGTTGATGCCGAGTTCGTCCCGGGCGTGGGCTCCCAGTGCGTCATGGGCCATGAGTTGGTCCGCCACCTGTTTTGCGAGGGCCGGCTCCAGCCCGCGCCCGACATAGATGGCCGCGAGCTCCCGGTCCTCGCCGCCGCGGTCGGCGGCCAGTTCCCGGCGTTCCTGTTCCAGTTCGGCCGCCTCGCTGTCGGCTTGCGAGTGCACCGAGACATACTCGCCGGTCGCCATGGACATGGCCCCGGCCACTAGGCCCACGATCCCTGTGGAGAGCATTGTTTCCGGGGCCGCATGAGCGGCGGCCACCCCGAGCAACAGGCTGCCGGTGGAGACGATCCCATCGTTGGCACCCAAGACCGCGGCGCGCAGCCAGGCGATACGTTCGGTGCGGTGGTGCTCCCGATGCTTCGGTCGCATGGTTCGGACCTCGTGGATACTGGGTTAGAAACGACCTGAATCCGTGAACTAGTACCCCACGATGGAAATCATAATGCTATTTCTTGGAGTATGTCGTAAGCTATCATTTTTTCATAATTCTACTGATTCCCTGTGATTCCCTTACTGCGTGCTGTCCCCGTCCCTGTAACCGATCGTGAGCGTCGACAACTGAAGACGCTTGAACGACAACCGACCTGTCCGCAGCAAATTGCGATGCGCGCACGGGCCTTGATCACAAATCCGCCCAAGGCCGGTCGGCCCATGTGGGTTTGCGCGCACAAGACCATGTTCTTCAAGGAAGCAGCGACGCCGGGACTGAACGAAGGTGGGCGGAATTATGATCAAGGCCGAACGTGAGTGAGGCGTGAGTGATCTTGCAGAATTCAATGGTCTTGCCCAAGACGGTGAATTTGATCTCGTCTATTTCGATGCGTCAGGATTCAGTTTGCAGCC
>JADNEJ010000338.1 GCA_016292295.1 Candidatus Thiodictyon intracellulare | reverse complement strand
GCGACATCCTTGGCCGTCAGGTACAGATGTGCTTGAACAGGCACATCCAGGGCCATTAGATCAGTGTCGGTGAGCGCGCAGTCGCTCTCCTGGTAGGCCATGTGTAACAAACCGGGCAGACCGCCCTGCTGATAGCGCCGAAAATGGTCGCACACGATGTTGGAGTCGATCAGCAGGACTTCGGCGACCTGCTCTGTCGACCAGCCGGCACCACCTACGGGGGCGACGGACGCTCCAACTTTACGTTTTTGCGTTGCCGAACCTGCAGGGCTGCGCCCCCATGCACCCGGGCACCGGTCCCAGCCTCATGCCGCGGGACCTGGGTGAAACCGGCGGCAGCGAAGGGATGACCCTGACCGCCACCCAGATGGCCGCGCACGCCCACGCGATGTAGGCGGTACCGAGCGCCGACCAGGTCAACCCGGACAGCGGCCATGGTCTGGGAAATGCCTCTATGTACCAGACCCCGGGGGCCCTGGTGCCGCTGGCGGCGGAGGCCGTCAGCTAGACCAGCAGCGGTACCTCCAGTCCCCACAACAACATACAGCCGTACCTAGCGATGAATTTCATCATCGCCCTCACTGGGGTCTGTCCGCCGCGTTCCTGAGCATAAGCCCGGCACCCCCAGTCACTCGGCGCCCGGCGACGGCCGCGGACCTGGCGTTCTTGTACCAGGCCTATGCCAATTCCCGGGCACCGGAAATGGCCCTGGTCGCCGCCTGAGACGAGGCACAGAAGGCGGCCTTCCTGCGTTCCCAGTTCGAGGCCCAGCACACCCATTACCACCGTCACTATCCGGACGCGCACTTTGACCTGATCCTGCTCGACGGGCAGTCGATCGGGCGCCTTTACGTCTGCCGCCTGGAGGACGAATTACGGCTGATGGACATCGCGCTGCTCGCCGCGGCGCACGGCCAGAGTATCGGCATCGCCCTACTCGCAGAGCTGGTGCGCGAGGCGGACCAGTCGGAGTTGCCGATGAGCCTCTACGTGGAGGGACACAATCCCGCCCGGTGGCTCTATCAGCGCCTCTGGTTCCTAGCCGCGGACGAGGCTATTTCTTACCAGTTTATGCGCAGGCCACCGTGCGGAGAAAAGAGTAGGAACTTTCATGTTCAGGGGTGACGGACGAGGCTTCATGGCCGTTAGCCGGTCGATACCGCCCGCCACCCACTCAGGTGAATGCGGCATCGTAGCGCATCCCCTGTCCGCCCGGCCAAGTGGGACGAGAAACAGCTCCAGGTGGCCAAGGCGGTCGTGACCCAGGGCATAGATGCGCTGCGGCAGAACGGGTAGCACCGGGCCGCGGAAGAGGACGGAGAAGGGCCGCCGTCGGTGCGGCCCGGTGGCATCTGAGCCATGTTCGGTGACCTCGATGAGCACGACCGGGATCACCCGGACCTCGTCAGAGGCCCCCGGATCGATGGTAAAGGTCTCTGGTTCAGACAGCGTGCGAACTGTGCATGGTTCAGCGAGCTGAGGTCTTGCATCGGACTCTTGCTCTCATTGCCTGTGGGTGCATCACTCCGTCGTCAACTCCTCCACTCGCTGAAACCCCCGCGGCAGCGGCTTGCCGCGTCGCCCGCGTTCATCCTGATAGAGGCCAAGATCCGCCGGCTTGAGGGTGAAGGTACGCTTGCCCGACGCAATGATGAGACTCCCACCCTCGCGCACGACCGCGAGCGCCACCACCCAGTCCTGCCAGTCGCCACCCTTGGCGGCGGGGATCGCGATGATCTTGTTGCCTTTTCCGCGCGACATTTCCGGCAGGTCCGCGACCGGGAACACCAGCAGGTGGCCGCTGTTAGTGACGGCGGCCAGGCGCGGGTTGAGCAGGTCCGGGATCGGCATGGGCGGTAGCACCCGGGCGCCCGCGGGCAGGGCGAGCACCGCCTTGCCGCCCTTGGGCTTGGCATAGAGTTCCTCCATCCGTACGATGAAGCCGTAGCCTGCATCGCTGGCGAGCAGCAACCGGGTCTGCGGGGCCTCGCCCAACACGGCGACGAAGTTCGCCCCCTTGGGCGGGTCGAGCCGCCCGGTCAGGGGCTCCCCCTGGCCGCGGGCGGACGGCAGGGTGTGGGCTGGGAGGCAGTAGCTGCGCCCGGTACTGTCCAGGAACACGGCGATCTGGTTGCTGCGCAGCCGGGCGGCTGTGAGGAACTGGTCGCCGGAGCGGTAGCTCAGGGCAACGGCGTCGATCTCGTGGCCCTTGGCCGCGCGCACCCAGCCCTTCTCGGACAGAACCACGGTCACCGGCTCGCTCGGGGACACTTCGGTCTCGTTCAGGGCCGCGGCGGCGGTGCGGGCGACCAGGGGGGAGCGGCGCGCGTCGCCATACTTCGCCGCGTCCGCGATGATCTCGTCGCGGATCAGGTGCTTCAGACGCCCCTCGTCGCCCAGGATGCCCTGGAGTTGGTCGCGCTCGGTGGCCAGTTCCGCTTGCTCGCCGCGGATCTTCATCTCCTCCAGGCGGGCGAGCTGGCGCAGCCTGGTATTGAGCACATACTCCGCCTGAGTGTCACTGAGCGCCACCAAGCGCTCGATCAGGACCGGCTTGGGCTCGTCCTGGGTGCGGATGATGCGGATCACCTCGTCGATGTTGAGATAGGCGGTCAGCAGGCCTTCCAACAGGTGCAACTGGTCCAGGACCTTACCCAGCCGGTGTTCCAGGCGGCGGCGCACGGTGGCGGTGCGAAAGGTGAGCCACTCGCTCAGGATCTCCTGGAGATCCATGACCCGCGGCCGGCCGTTACCGGCCACTAGGTTCATGTTGACCCGGTAGCTGCGCTCCAGATCTGTGGTCGCGAACAGATGCAACATGAGCCGTTCGATGTCCACTCGGTTAGAGCGCGGGACTATGACCAGACGGGTCGGGAACTCGTGGTCGGACTCGTCCCGGAAGTCCTCGATCATCGGCAGCTTTTTGGTGTTGAACTGGGCGGCGATCTGCTCCATCAGTCGTTCGCCTGAGACCTGGTAGGGCAGCGCGGTGATGATGACATCACCCTGCTCCACCTCGTAGCGGGCACGCTGGCGTAGGCTCCCGCTACCGGTCTCGTAGATCTTGAGCAGCTCAGCAGGCGTCGTGATGACCTCACCCGCGGTCGCAAAATCAGGGCCGGGGACATGGACGTTTAGGTCGGCGACCGTCGCGTCCGGGTGGTCGAGCAGGTGAATGCAGGCGCGCGCCACCTCGCGCAGGTTGTGGGAGGGGATGTCGGTCGCCATGCCGACCGCGATCCCGCTGGCCCCGTTGAGCAGCAGATTGGGCAGGCGCGCGGGCAGCAGCTTGGGCTCCTCCAGGGTCCCGTCGAAGTTGGGCTGCCAGTCCACCGTCCCCTGATCCAGCTCGCCCAGCAGCAGCTCCGCGTACGGCGTCAGGCGCGACTCAGTGTAGCGCATGGCTGCAAAGGACTTGGGGTTGTCCGGCGAGCCCCAGTTGCCCTGGCCGTCGATCAGCGGATAACGGTAGCTGAAGGGCTGGGCCATCAGCACCATGGCCTCATAGCAAGCGCTGTCCCCGTGGGGGTGGAACTTGCCTAGCACGTCGCCCACGGTGCGCGCCGACTTCTTGAATTTGGCCGCCGCCGAGAGCCCCAGTTCAGACATCGCGTAGAGGATGCGCCGCTGCACGGGCTTCAGCCCGTCGCCTACATAGGGCAGGGCGCGGTCCAGGATCACGTACATGGAGTAGTCCAGGTACGCCTTCTCGGTAAAGACGGCCAAGGGCTGGCGCTCTAGGCCCTCGGCGTTGTAGGTAAGGGTGTCCGTCATGCTCAGTCCGGTGGGCGGGGGTCAGCCGTGCATGATGCGGCAAGCGGGGGCTGAGACCAAGGGGAGCTGGCACTTCGGGCGCCTGGCAGGTCTGCGCCGCGGGCTTCGATCGCAATCCCGGTTGCTTCGCCGACCGCAAGGCCGCTGGCCCGCATAGCGGACCGCGCCTTCTAGCAGCCTGTCGGACTTAGCGACCGGCGCCACCGCCTGAGGCCCTTGGACGGG
>JADNEJ010000127.1 GCA_016292295.1 Candidatus Thiodictyon intracellulare | reverse complement strand
CTTCAGTTGTCGACGCTCACGATCGGTTACAGGGACGGGAGCAGCACGCAGTAAGGGCATCGCAGGGAATCAGTAGAATTCTGAAAAAATGTTATTTTACAACATACTCAAAAAATAGCATTATGATTTACATCGTTGTGTACTAGTATTATCTTGCTGGGGAGGGCAGGCGGTCTCATGCCGTCGGGCCCTGGCCCTTGTGCGGTCGCCGTGACGGCGAGCGATAACATCCAGCTGGTGCCAGTATACCCTTGTGCCCCGGACTGACCTCAAGGGACTTCGACCGGCCTGGCCTGCGACCCCGCGGGCTGAGACCCAAGGTGTCGGATAAGCGCCGCCGGGCTGAGCAGCGCGTCCCGCGTCGTTTGTCCGTCTCCGCTAAATCAGTAACATTTCATAACAATGAATCAGGAGTCGTAACGATGCAGGTTCGGGTTCTCGACGTTTTCGCCGATCCCGCGGGTTGGCTGGCGGTCGCCTCGGGCGAGGCCCGACTCACCATCACCACGGAGCCCGGGCCCCGGGGTCCGGCCCTGCGTCTGGATTTCGACTTCCGCGGCGGCGGCGGCTTCGTGGTCGCGCGCCGGACCCTGGCACTGACCCTGCCGGATGCCTTCGCCTTCCACTTTGATCTGCGCGCCGAGGCGCCCGCCAACGCCTTCGAGTTCAAGTTGGCCGACCCCGGCAATGTCAATGTCTGGCGTTACCGTGAACCCAAGTGCGCCTTTGCCCCCACCTGGCGTACGCTCGACATCAAGGGTCGGGAGATCGACTACGCCTGGGGGCCGGCCGGCGGCGGGTCCCTGCAGGAGATCGGTGCCATCGAGTTCGCCATCGTGGCCGGTCCGGGTGGACGAGGGACGGTCTGGCTCAGCAACCTGTCCCTGGTCGACCGGACCCTGGAGCGGGCGCCGCTGGTCACTGCCCTGTGCCACCTGCCGGGGTACCCACCGGAGGAGGTGGTGTTGGACCTGGGCGCGAACATCCACTGGCGGCCGTCCCCGAGCGCCCGCGCGAGCTGGCTAACGATCGACTTCCATGAGTCGCGCGAATACGGCGGCCTGGCGCTGCGCTGGGCCCCTGACGCCCAGGGCTGTGCCTTCGGGGTCCAGGCCAGCGACGACGGGACCGGTTGGCGGACCCTGTATGAGGCGAGCGGTGCCGCCGGGACCGAGAGCCTGGTCTACCTGCCCCATGGTGAGTCGCGCTTGCTGCGTCTGGGTCTGCGTGCCGAGGAGGGCAGCCCACTGCCGGGCCTGCACGCTGTCGAGGTCTTGCCCTATGACGCCTCGCGCAGCCGCAGTGACTGGTTTCACACCATCGCCCGGCGTGCCCTCCGGGGGCGCTATCCCCGCTGGCTCTATCGCGAGCAGACCTATTGGACCCCGGTGGACATTCCGGACGGCGCGCTAGCCGCGCTCCTCAACGAGGACGGTCTGGTGGAACTGGACGAGGGCAGTTGCAGCCTGGAGCCTTTCCTCTACCTGGACGGCCGGCTGATCACCTGGGCCGACTGTACCATCACCCAAACCCTGGAGCAGGGGGAACTACCGATCCCCTCGACACGCTGGGACTGTGGTGAGGTCGTCTTAACCACCACGGTTTTTGCCACCGACCAGCACGGGGATAGGCACCTCTTCATCCGCTACCGGGTGGCGAACCAGGGTCAGACCGACCGGACCCTCACCCTGTTCGCCGCGGTGCGTCCCTTCCAGGTCACGCCCCCCTGGCAGGCCCACCAGGCGCTTGGCGGCCCCAGCCAGGTGCGCTCGCTGGTCTTCGAGGAGGGCGCACTGTGGGTGAACGGCAGCCAGGCGCTGGTGCCCCTGGGGCCGGTGGGTGGGGTCGGACTGGTTCCCTTCGACCAGGGTCCGATTACCGACTACCTGGCGTGCGGGGTGCTGCCCGCCGCGGTCGCGATCGAGGACCCCATCGGCTTTGCCTCCGGGGCCCTGCGCTTTGATCTGGACCTGGTCGCGGGTGCCCATGCGGACCTGTACCTGGTCGCACCCTTCGGCGCGGTCGCCCCCGGCACCCTGGAGCGGCGCGTGCCGGAGGGCCTGTGCGGGGCCGATGAATTCGCGCGTGCGGTGAGGCAATGGTCCGAGGTCTTGGGTCAGGTCCGGTTCGATCTGCCAGAGCCGGCGGCCGCCGCCGCTCGCGCCTGCAAGACCGCGATTGCCCATATCCTGATCAACCGCGACGGTCCCGCCCTGCAGCCGGGGCCGCGCCGCTATACCCGCTCCTGGATCCGCGACGGTGCCGTCATGGGGGCCGCCCTTGCGCGCCTGGGTTGTCCCGCGGCGGCGGTCGCCTTCATCCGTTGGTATGCCCAGTTCCAGCGCGAGGACGGCAATGTCCCCTGCTGCGTGGATCGCACCGGGGTGGACTGGCTAGCGGAGCACGACAGTCACGGCGAGTTCGTCTTTGCCGTCGCCGACTGTTTCCGCTTCACCGGCGACTTGGGCCTGGTGCGGGACCTCTGGCCCCAGGTGCAGCGGGCGATCAGCTTCATCGAGCAGCTGCGCGCCCAGTGCCTGACCGACGACGACCGCCGCGGCGAGCACCGCGCCTGCTGCGTCGGTCTCCTGCCGGAGTCGGTCAGCCACGAAGGCTATCTGGCCCAGCCAGTGCATTCCTATTGGGACGACTTCTGGGCGCTGCGTGGCTGCAAAGACGCCGCGTTCCTGGCGCAGGCCCTGAGCGACGGGGATGAGTCGGCGCGGCTCGCGGCCCTGGCGGACGATTTTCGCACCACGCTGCTTGAGTCTATCGCTCTAACCATGGCCGCCCGCGGTATCGACTTCCTGCCCGGCTCGGTGGAATGGGCGGACCCGGACCCCACCGCGGTGGCCAATGCCCTGACCCTGATCGATGAGCTCGGCGCGCTGCCGGCCGCGCCCCGCGCCCGCACCTTCGAGCGTTTCCTGGAGCGCTTCCGCGCCATGCATGGCGGCGGGACGCCCTGGACCAACTACACGCCCTATGAGATCCGTGTCATCGGTGCCCTGGTGCGGCTGGGCTGGCGGCGCGAGGCCCACGAGCTGCTGGACTTCTACCTGGCCGAGCGCCGCCCGCCGGCCTGGAATCAGTGGCCAGAGATCGCCTGGCACGACCCGCGCGCCCCGGGTCACCAGGGCGATCTTCCCCATGCCTGGATCGGCGCCGAATACGCACTGGTCTTCCGCGACCTGTTCGTCTATGAGCGAGGGGCCGACCAGTCATTGGTGGCTGCGGCCGGCATCCCGGAGGCCTGGCTGGCCGCGGGGCCGGTGGCCGTGTCCGGTCTGCCGACCCCCTATGGTCGGCTGGACCTGCTTCTCACCCGCACCCCGGACGGCGGTCTGACCCTGGACCTGGGGGGGGACCTGCGCCTGCCGCCCGGCGGCATCCGCTTCGCCCCGCCGGGGGCGGAGCCCGGCTGCGAGATCGCCATCGCCGCGCTGCCGGCGCAATGCAAGTATTCGAGTACGCGATTACGTTAGTACGTTATACTCAATTAATGCCAAATTTTCTGTTTCTTTACCGACCGGTTATTTCAAAATTCTCCGTTAGCAAGGAGCGCAAGCACCTTGTTCAGTCCCGGCGTCGCCGCTCCCTTGCAGAACATAATCTTGCGCGCGTAAACCCATATGGGCCAGCCGGCCTTGGGCGGATTTGTGATCAAGGTCCAGCAGTGCGGTCATCCCGCTGGCGGTATAGGTGACGCCAAATTCCTCATCGACCCACGCGGCGACATCCTTGGCCGTCAGGTACAGATGTGCTTGAACAGGCACATCCAGGGCCACCAGATCAGTGTCGGTGAGCGCGCAGTCGCTCCCTTGGTAGGCCATGTGCAACAAACCGGGCAGACCGCCTGCGCGAGCATCGGCAGCACTTGTTGATTGTCGTTGATCGCCTGCATGACCTTCGGAACCACGACCAGCATGCGCTCGGGATCGATCATGGCTTGGGCGTTGTAGCACTGCTCGAAGCCACCACCAGCCACCGGCATGATCCGCGATGCGTCGTCGGTGAGATTGATCTG
>JADNEJ010000193.1 GCA_016292295.1 Candidatus Thiodictyon intracellulare | reverse complement strand
TGGGATGGGGCGGGTTGAGGGTACGGCCATGGCGCCCGCAACTTTCATCTTTCGGGGTAGCGCGGGCGCCATGGCCGTTAGCCGCTCCCGCTCCAGGTCAGCCCGCGCCGCGGCGTCAAGTCGGCCGGGCCAGCAACGCACGCGGCGCCGGCCGCGGATGGGTCCTTCAGGACCAGGAAGCCGCAACCCCCAAGGCCAGGATCACGAGAGGTAAGAGTTTCCGCAACATAGCGAGTCTTTTGGCGTGAATTCGGACAGCGGATGAAGTTCCTGTCAATCTTAAAAAATCCCGTTAACCCTGTCCAATTTGCGGCCGTTCGGCCGCCCGTTAGCCTGGTATCTGGAGTGACGCTTCGTGGTACCAGGCAGATTTCAGCCAAGCCTTGCCGTCAAGCGCAACGGAATGATTTGCATCGGCTTGAGTCCTGGCTTATGATGCGAATCATTCTCGTTAACTATTGGCGCTCCGCCTGCCACTATGACCAACTCGACCGCCGCCTGCTCTAATCGCCCCGCCCCAAGCGCCCATCGCCAGGACGCCAACAACCCCGGTCGCCTGGAAATCTGGGTACGCTCACTTTGGTCCGCCCAGCCGCGGACGCGCCTCATCGAGCCGACCTACGCCGGGCGCTTGACGACCCTCAAGGCGATGCGGGTCGGGGAGCGCGGCCGAGTGCAGGGCTTCGCGGAGGGGGGGCGGGCCTATCGTCGCAAGCTGCTGTCCATGGGGCTGACCCCGGGAGTGCAGTTCCAGGTGCTGCGCGTCGCGCCCCTGGGCGACCCGGTGGAGGTGCGGGTGCGCGGCTCAAATCTTAGCCTGCGCAAAGATGAGGCGGCGACGCTGCGAGTGGAACCCCTCTCATGAGCGCGCATCCTGAATTCACCGTCGGTGTCGTCGGTAACCCCAACTGCGGCAAGACGACGCTGTTCAACGCCCTGACCGGCGCCCGGCAGCGGGTGGGGAACTGGCCCGGGGTGACGGTGGAGCGCAAGACCGGGCGCTACCGCTTCGGTGGCTTTAATTTCAATCTGGTGGATCTGCCCGGGACCTACTCCCTGGATGTCATCGCGTCCGGGACCGACCAAGACGTGTCGCTCGATGAGCGCATCGCCCGGGACTTCGTGCACACGCGCGAGGCGGACCTGATCCTCAACATCCTGGATGCTTCAAGCCTGGAGCGCAATCTCTATCTCACCAGCCAGTTGATCGAGATGGGGCGCCCCCTGGTGCTGGCCCTCAACATGATCGACGTGGCCCGCGATCACGGCCTGCGCATCGACGTGGAGGAACTGGCCCGCCAACTCGGCTGCCCGGTGGTACCAGTCTCCGCGGCTGGCGGGGAGGGCCTGGACCACTTGAAGCGGGTGGTTCTGGCGGCCGTGCAGGCCCCACCGCTCGCCACCGCGCAGGTGGTCTACGGCAGCACCCTGGAGTCCGCCATCGCCGTCCTGCTGCCGCGCCTCACCCCCATCGCGGCGGCGGCCGGAGACCCGCCGCGGTGGCTCACCGCCCGCCTGCTGGAGGGCGACGACTTGGTACGCGACCTGGTGGGGGAGGCGGTCAGCCCCGTCGAGGTCCGCGCCTTGCTCGGAGCGCAGGCGGACGACGTGGACATCCTGCTGGCCGACGCCCGTTACGGCTTCGCCCATGGGCTTACCCACGCGGCCGTGGCCCAAAGCAGGCAGGCGTCGCGCGACCTCTCCGACGCCATCGATCGGGTCATGCTCAACCGGGTACTGGGCATCCCGATCTTCCTCGCCGTGATGTATGCGCTCTTCATGTTCACCATCAACATTGGCGGGGCCTTCATCGACTTCTTCGACCACGCGGCCGGCACCCTCTTCGTCGCCGGCAGCGCCCATGTCCTGACCGATCTGGGAGCGCCCGGCTGGCTGACCCTGCTGCTGGCCGAGGGTGTCGGTGGCGGCCTGCGGGTGGTCGCCACCTTCATTCCGATCATCGGTTTTCTGTATATCTTCCTGTCCGCGCTGGAAGATTCAGGGTACATGGCGCGCGCCGCCTTCGTCATGGACCGCTTCATGCGCGCCATCGGCCTACCCGGCAAGTCCTTCGTCCCGCTCCTGGTGGGCTTCGGCTGCAACGTGCCGGCCATCATGGCTACCCGCACCCTGGAGAATGCGCGCGACCGGATACTGACTATCCTCATGGCCCCCTTCATGTCCTGCGGTGCGCGGCTGCCGGTCTATGCGCTCTTCGCCGCCGCTTTTTTCCCGGTGGGCGGGCAGAACGTCGTCTTCGAACTCTATCTCATCGGCATCGCGGTGGCGGTGCTGACCGGCTTT
This sequence comes from Candidatus Thiodictyon intracellulare, assembly GCA_016292295.1. Taxonomy (GTDB): domain Bacteria; phylum Pseudomonadota; class Gammaproteobacteria; order Chromatiales; family Chromatiaceae; genus Thiodictyon; species Thiodictyon intracellulare. The sequence continues at coordinate 1,728 of JADNEJ010000193.1, read as the reverse complement.
ATCATGAAGTTCACACTACTTAAGGGTGAGAGCACCCCTTTCGTGATGGAACTGCCGCCCTATCACCTGCCGACGGTCAAGGGCGTGGCCCTGCGTACCTGGGAGCGCACCCAGGGGTTCGTGGTCGGAGCCGGCCGGGTGATAGTCCCTATGGTCCTGGTGCTCACGGTGCTCAACAGCCTAGGCACGGACGGCAGTTCGGGCAATAAGGGTACCGAGCGCTCCGTGCTGGCCGCGATCGGCCGCACCACGGCCCCTGCCTTCGCCCCCATAGGGCTCAATGCCGACAACTGGCCGGCGACTGTGGGCATCTTCACAGGCCTGCTGGCCAAGGAGGCGGTGGTGGGAACGCTTGACGCCACCTACTCGGCCCTGGGCGCCGCGGATGCCGGGGGGTCGACGACGCCGCCGCCCTACAGCCTGCTGTGCGGCTTGTGGGCTGCACTTGCGACCATCCCGGAAAACCTGGGGAAGGCCCTGGGCAACTGGGGTGCCCCCCTGGGGCTGGATCTGGGGAACCTGAACGACGCCCATGACGCCGCCGAACGCCAGTCAGTCAAGAGCGGCACCTTCGGGGCCATGGCCGCACGCTTCGACGGGGCGGCAGGCGCCTTCGCCTACCTGCTGTTCATCCTGCTCTACTCCCCCTGCAGCGCGGCCATCGCCGCCATCTGGCGGGAGAGCACCCCGGGCTGGGCCCTCTTTGCGGTCGCTTGGACCACGGGTCTGGGCTACGCCATCGCCACGGTTTTCTACCAGGGCGCCATCTTCGCCCGGGCCCCGGCCAGTTCCGCTGCCTGGATCGCCACCATGCTCGGACTCTTCGTCGTCGTGATCGTCCTGATGCGCGTGCTCGCTGACCGCGCCGGTCCTGGCCGGGGGCTGAGCCCCGGACAACCGCTGATCAAAGGGGCCTGACCATGATCCTGTCCGAGCTGACCGGTTACCTCGCGGAGTATCGCCGCGCCCCCCTGATCGATCTGGCCACCCGCTTCGATGCCAGCCCCGATGCCGTGCGCGGCATGTTGGCGACGCTTGAGCGCCGCGGCCGGGTGCAGCGCATCGCCAACGGCGCGGCCTGCGAGAGCGGGTGCGGCAAGTGCGATCAGTCGCAGGTGGAAACCTATGAGTGGATCGGTGTCGGTCCGGCGCGGGCCGACTGAGCGCGGATTGGCATGTCAAGGCCCACTATCCAATCGAGCCAGACCCCCGCCCTTTGCTGATAACCAACGCCGCCTGGGGTAAAGCGTCAATGAACTCACACGCTCAGAGGGCTTTGATCACAAATCCGCCCAAGGCCGGCCGGTCCATGTGGGTTTGCGCGCGCAAGACCATGTTCTGTGAGGGAGCGGCGCTGCCGGGACTGAACAAGGTTGGCGGAATTATGATCAAGGCCTGAGAGACGTATCATTGACTATTTCAATGAGACGATGGTCAAGCCTTTCCGCTCGACATACCAGGGCAAGCCGCTGGCAGCCTAGCAGCCAGTCGGACTTAGCGACCGGCGCTACCGCCTGAGGCCCTTAGGACGGACTTTTGCGACAAAAAAGAGACTGTTTTCGGCTGAAAACGCAGTTTTCCGCGGTGTTCCCCTTCCTGCAGACGTAATACGGCCATCCGTTTCAGGTTCCCCACGCCAGGCAGACCAGCGCCGACTCGCACTGGACGTTGTTCAGTCCACGGGTGAGAAATTGGCGGAAGCCCATCACCGATTTGATGATCCCGAAC
>JADNEJ010000364.1 GCA_016292295.1 Candidatus Thiodictyon intracellulare | reverse complement strand
GGGGGCGGTGCCGCCAAGCTTCTTGCCGGTGGCCGCGACGCGGGCAGCACGCGCCGCGAGCGTCGCCTCGTACTCGGCGTGCGCACGCGCGAAGCGCTCGGCGGTCCGCGCCGCAATCTTGGTCTTGGCGGCGGCAATCGCCGCCAGACGCCCGAGCCGAGCCCCGCGGACGACACGAGGGGGAAGCCCCTGTGGATCGAGGTAATCCGCAAGATGGACGAGACCTATGCGGACCTGGTCCGCTGTCAGATCGATCTGGAGGAGAAGAACCGCGCCCTGGAGAAAGCCCAACAGTTCATCGCCGACGTGCTCGTGTCCATGACGGACGGACTGATCGTCTGCGATTTGAACGGGCGCATCGAGCGGGTGAACGCGGCCCTGAAGGCCCTGGCGGGTGAATCCGAGGCGGCGCTCTGTGCGGGCGACCCTTTCGGTCTCTGCTGACGCCGCAGTCCCTGCCGCTGACCGGCACCTTCACACGGCAAATCCGCGCCGATGCCAGCCACGACTGCGAGTTGAACCTGGTCGGACGGACCGGGGAGCCGACGACCTGCCCCGGCGGGCCGGGCAGACCGCCGTCGACATTCGTACCCTCGACCCCCGAATGGTCTGCATCGTGCGTTAGGCGCTCAGTCGATGTCGGCACTCCCGCCCTTGCGGTAGGCCTGCGCCTCCTCAGCGGTGAGCACGCGCGCCTCCTCCTCGAGCATCACTGGAATGTCGTCGCGGATCGGGTAGGCCAGGCGGCCGGAAACCGAGATCAGCTCGGCGTGCGCCTTGTCGTAGATCAGCGGCCCCTTGGTGACGGGGCACACGAGGATCTCCAGCAGATTCTTGTCCAGCATCCTGATTCTCCGGTTTCTTGGGCTTTGCCATCGGGGTTGGGTGGGCGTGGATCGGTGGAACCGGCCCCTGTAGGTGCCACGAGCGCGGTCCGGCAGCCGACGATAATGGCCTGCGCGCCATGCCGCGGTAAAGCGCCGCGTCGCCGTGCAAGCGGGACAGTCACGGGCGCAGGACCCGCCCGGTACGCCCGTCGCGGATGCTGGAGGGACGGGCCGCACCGCCGCAGACGCCGGCGAAGATCAGGTCCGGACCGCCCGGCAGGCGGCGGCGGACCCCGAAGGCGGAGCTCGCCGGCGGACGCTGCGCCACATTGGCGCTGGTGGAGACGATGGCCCTACCGACGGCGCGGCACAGGGCCGCGGCCAGCGGATGATTGGTGACACGCACCGCCAGGGTGTCGAAGCGGCCGCTGAGCCAGTGCGGGGTCTCGGGCCGCACTGGCAGCAGCCAGGTATGGGGACCAGGCCAGGAGGCCAGGACCACCGCCATGCGCTGCGGTGGCAGCCAGGCGACGAAGGGGGCCAACTGGTCGGGCCGGGCGGCGATCAGGATCAGCCCCTTGGCCGGGTCGCGTCGCTTGAGCGCCAGCAAGCGCATGACCGCCGTGCGGTTCCAGGGGTCGCAACCCAGCCCATAGACCGCCTCCGTGGGGTAGGCGACTAGACCGCCGTCCGCGATAACTCGGGCGGCGAGGCGCAGCCGGTGATTAAGGAAGGGTGCGGTCATAGTCCTGGGCGAGTCGTTGCTATCGGGGTTGATGGCTGGTGGCAGACAAAGGGTCCGCTCCGAGCCTATTCTACCGGCTCGGCGGTGGCACGCCCGCCACCGCCTTCGCCGTCCTGATCCTGGCCGCGGCGGTCTTGGTCATCCGCTACGGCCATGTGCGCTTCCCCTACCAGTTACTCACCCGCAGCGGCAAATTAGGACAGGGCAACGACTGAGGCGCAACGGGGCGGGTCGGACCTGACAGTTCCACTATCGCTGCCGTTATGCCTCTTGGCAATGCCGATCATCGGGCAGTCGATGAGCGGTCAGGGTTGAGCGGACTGTTAGTGCTGGTTAGCATGTGGTAACTACCACACAGTACATCCCCGAGGTTATCGATGTCCGTCGAGCTTAGTGTCCTCGCCTTTGCCGGCGGCGCCCTCTGAACCAGGACCCGACAGGGCCCGGTGGCTCGGGCCCCGAGGACGGCGCGGCCCCCTGCCCACACCGCGGGTCTTGAGCGTCGAGTGGTGGCTGCTCCTTGGATTCATCTTGGGCGTCGGCCTCGCCATAGCCGTGGTGCTGGCCTCGTTCCTGGCGATCCTGTAACTCTAGGAAGACGACGACCGGGTGGCCCATACGCAAGAGGTCATCGGTGCGCTGGAGGGCGTGCTGACCACGGACGCCGAGGCCGAAGCGGCGGCGCGGGTCCCACTCAACGTGGACTCTGCCACCGAACGTGTCCACGGGGACCAGGCCGGGGCCGGGGCCGGAAAACGGCGCCAGCGCCGTTGTTTCGGTTTCACCCGCTGGGTGAAGGATAAAATCGTTCATACGCACATTTTTTAATATATATTTCATAATATTAAATAAGATCGCGCAAGGTCAAACTGCTCTTTCTAGGATGATCGGATTTGACCACTGAACTTTTTCCGACGATGAGACTCTGAGATAGCAGGTGTTCTCTGCTCGGAGCCGCCGAATCTCCCCCCCCGTGCGGCCCCCTTATCCCCGGCCACCCCAGCCGGGGAAGCAATTGCCCCGAAACTCCGCCCCCGGATTTTCGGGGTTTCTTTTTGTGCACAGGTTGCGACCGCCGACCTCGTCGACGGGTCCAGTTCACAACATCGCCATTTGAATTCAACTACGCGATCAACTATTGTTCATAACATAATAAAGAGGTTCGATAAACCAAAGGAGGAGCAAACCATGATGGCCGAGCGCCACCATACTGCCAGACACCCGATCGACATCAAGGTACAGATCCTGTATCACGGCCTGCGATCTTTCACGGCGCGTGGGCGGAGCCTGTCGAATCAGGGGATGTATCTCGATGTGCGCAACGTGACCCTGCCGGTCGGCACCCAGGTAGAGTTGGAGATGGAGTGTCTCGGGAAGCCGTGGCGCCTGGGGGCGGTGGTGGTACACCGCAGCCCTGCCGGGGTCGGGGTCAAGTTCCACGAGGCCCAGCCGACCTTGGGCGGGAGGCTGGAGCAAGCGCTGGAGGTGGGGCTGACGCAACTGGAGCCCATGATGGCGCTGACCCCGGGGCCGCGCCGCACCTGCGACGGGTCCCGCGCACGCGAGCCCGCGCGACTGGAACACCAAGTAGACCCGAGTTGAAAGGTTTCGGTTCTTGGATTGCGGGCGCCGGACCACCCGCTGCTCCAAAGGTGCGCCGGGCGAGGTCGTACCGACGGTTAGTCCCAGGAAAGCAGCAGTCACTGATTGATGTTGATGTCCATCGGAATGCTGCTGCGCTGGTTCAGGGTCCCGTCCCCGTTGCTGTCGATCAGGTAATAGGTCGGACCGACCTGGGACTGGATCTTGGGGTGCAGAGACGGCGCTTTCCCGCGCGCCGTCTCTCCCGCATAATGCCACTGCGCACCCCAGGCCGGACGGGGCAGTCGCCCCGTCGCGAGCATTCATGTGTAGCCAGGTAACCGCTCGAGCGCAACATCAGAGAACCTTGGGGCCGCTTGGTTTTTTGGGGAGAGTTCAGGTGAGGCTTGGTCCACCAGGGGCCAGTCGATGCCGATCGACGGGTCGTCCCAGCCACGCTGAACTCGGTTTCTGGGGGATAGTAATCGGAGCACTTGTAGCCGAACAGGATAGTCTCACTGGTTACCAGGAAGCCGTGGGCGACACCCGCCGCGACCCAGAACTGCCGCCGGTTCTCGGCGGACAGGGTGACCCCCATCCACTGGCCGAAGGTCGGCGAACCGCGGCGCACGTCCACCGCGACGTCGTAGACCTCGCCCGCGAATACCTGCACGAGCTTGCCCTGGGCATGGGGATGCTGGCAGTGCAGGTCGCCGCGGCGGGAGAATGACAGGTTGTCCTGCGGCAGGGACGCGGGGATGACGAGATCGGCATAGCGGTTGCCGCGGTAGATTTCCAGGAAGACGCGCCCGTCACCCCAGATCTTGGGTTCGATGATGAGCGCCCCGGGGATACTGGTTGCGCTGACCTTCATGCGATCCA
>JADNEJ010000037.1 GCA_016292295.1 Candidatus Thiodictyon intracellulare | reverse complement strand
CTGACGGAGAACTTTGAAATAACCGGTCGGTGAGGAAACCGAAAATTTGGCATTAACTGAGTATACTTCTTGACGCCTTGACGCCTTGACGCCTTGACGCCTTGACGCCTTGGCGTGAGCCAAGGCCGGACTCAGGTGCACGCATGGTGCGGATTGTGGACCTGGACACCGGCTCGGGACAAGGCGACTCGATCTGCGGCCTGGGCGTCAGGTCGTCGTGCCCGTGGTCCTGGGATACGTAGCGGGGAGCGAAAGGCTTGGTCCCACCCCCCGCATCCGTTACCCTGCCCGGATGCGTCTTGAAAAGATCAAACTCGCCGGCTTTAAGTCCTTCGTGGATCCGACCACCGCCCATTTTCCTAGCAATCTGGTGGGGGTGGTGGGGCCGAACGGCTGCGGCAAGTCCAACGTGATCGATGCCGTGCGCTGGGTCATGGGGGAGTCCTCGGCCAAGATGCTGCGCGGCGAGTCGATGGCGGACGTCATCTTCAACGGTAGTACGGGCCGCAAGCCCGTGGGCCTGGCGAGCATCGAGCTGGTGTTCGACAACGCCGACGGGCGCGCCGGGGGTGAGTTTGCCGCCTTCAACCAGATCGCGGTCAAGCGCCAGGTCTCTCGGGACGGCCAATCCGCCTATTTTCTGAACGGCAGCCGTTGCCGGCGGCGCGATATCCAGGACCTGTTCCTGGGCACGGGTCTGGGCCCCCGCTCCTACGCCATCATCGAGCAGGGGATGATCTCGCGCATCATCGAGGCGCGCCCGGAGGATCTGCGGCTCTTTCTGGAGGAGGCGGCCGGTATCTCTAAATACAAGGAGCGCCGCCGCGAGACCGAGACTCGGATGCGCAACACTCGGGAGAACCTGGAGCGTCTGACGGATCTCCGTGACGAGGTGGCCAAGCAGCTCCAGCACTTGGAGCGTCAGGCCGACACCGCCGCCCGCTACACGAAGTACCGGGCCGAGGAGCGGCGCCTGGACCAGGACATCAAGGCCATGCGCTGGCGCGCACTGGATCGGGAACTCGACGACCAGGACCGGCGCCTGGGCACCCTGGAGACCGACCAGGCGGCAGGTCTGGCCCGCCAGCGCCGCATCGAAGCGGACATCGAGGAGCGCCGCACCGCCTACAGCGAGGCGTCCGACCACTTCAACCAGGTCCAGGGCCGCTTCTACGCCGTGGGCTCCGAGATTGCGCGGGCCGAGCAGGCGATCCAGTTCGCCAACGAGTCGCGCGGTCGACGCGAGGCGGAGCTGTTCCGGCTGGATCAGGAACTCACCGATGCCGGGCAGCACCTGGAGCGCGACCTGGCCCGGCTTGCCGAGATCGAGGCCTCTCTGACCCGGGACGGTCCCCGGTTGGCCGCCGCCCAGACCGGGCTCCATGAGGCCGCCGCCGCGGTCGCGTTCGCCGAGGACCAGCAGTCCCACTGGGAGGCGCAGTGGGACCGCTTCAACCAGGAAGCGGCCGGCCCCGGCCAGCAGTCTCAGGTCGAGCGTGCCCGGATCACCGGTCTGGAGCAGCGCCTGGGGCGCGATCGCGAGCGGCTGCGGCGCCTGGAGGAGGAAGCCGGTCGGCTGGATCTCGCGGGGGCGCAGGCGCGGGTCGATGAGCTTACCGAACGCGAGGAGAGGTTAGCCGAGCAGTGTGAGGCCCTGGAGGCCCGCCAAGACGCCGTCGCCGCGGACCTGGCCGGGCGGGAGGCCGCCGCGCGCTCCCTGAACGTCGACCTGGACCTGATGCGCACCGGGCTGCAGCAGGCCAAGGGTCGGCGCGCCTCCCTCCAGGCCCTCCAGCAGGACGCACTGACTGATCGGGACAAGACCTTCACTGCCTGGCTCGCGGCCAACGGCCTGGCCCAGGCGCCGCGCCTGGCCGATCGGCTCCAGGTGGGTGCGGGCTGGGAGTCTGCGGTGGAGACGGTGCTCGGGCCCGCGCTCAAGGCGGTGCCGGTGCCGGACCTGCGGCCCCTGGCGGCGGGCGGGTTGACCCCCGGCTTAGTCCTGATCGACACCGCCGTCCCCGCGGCCCCGGGCGGCGACCGCCCGGGGACCCGACTCGCTGGCCTGTGCCAATCCCCCTGGCCGCTGGACGCCCTGCTCGGTGCGGTGCAGACGGCCGCCGACCTGGCCGAGGCCCTGGAGCGGCGCGCGGACCTGGCCCCCGGCGAGCGACTGATCATCCGTGACGGTACCCAGGTCGGCACCAACTGGCTGTGCACCCCGACTAAGGGGTCCACCGACGGGGTGCTGGCCCGTGCCGAGGCGCTCAAGGCCCTGGAACTGGAGCTCGAGTCCCTGGCCGAGCGGGAGCAGGCGCTCGCCGCCCAAGACCAAGCGTTGCGCAGCGCCCGCGCCGAGGCCGAGCTGGTCCGCGCCGCGAGCGCCCAAACCTTGGCCGCACTCAACCGGGAGCTGTCGGGCCTGCGCGCCGAGCTGACCGGCCAGCGCGCCCGCGCCGGCCACCTGCTGGAGCGCCAGGAGGCCCTGGCTGCGGAGAATGCGGACCTGGCCAGCCAGTGCGAGGACGCCATCGCATACATGGAGGAGGTGCGCGAGCGGCTCCACGAATTGCTGGAGGAGGTCGAGCGCCTGGCCGAGCGCCGGGAGCAGCTTGCGCGTGAGCGCGAAACCCTGCGCACGGCTCTGACCCAGGCGCGCGAAGCCGAACGCGCCGCGCGCGACCGCGTCCAGGGGCTGCGGGTGGGGGTGGAGGCAAACCGCGCCGCGCGGGAGGCGACCCGTCTCAGCCAGTCCCGCGCCCAGGACCAGCAGACGCAACTGCGGGGGCGGCGCGACGAACTGCAGGCGGCCATTGAGGAGTCGGTCGAGCCGCTGGCCGAGCAGCGCGAGCGCCTGGACGAACAACTCGCCCGCCGTGTTGAGGTGGAGGCTGAACTGGCTGCCGCCCGCGAGCGTCTGGAGTTGCTGGACCAGGAGGTCCGCGTCCTGGAGCAGGAGCGTCACCGGTTGGAACAGGAGGCCCAGACGGTTCAGCGGGACCTGGATGCGCTGCGCCTGGAGCGCCAGGAGCGCCTGGTGCGCCGCCGCACCCTGGAGGAGCAGCTCGCCGAAGCGCAGACTTCCCCGGAGGCCGCGCTACGCGACCTGGACCTGGCCGCGGACGAGGCGACCTGGCAGGAGCGACTGACCAAGCTCGATGCGCGCATCCAGCGCCTGGGTGCCATCAACCTGGCCGCCATCGATGAGTACCAGGAGCAGTCCGAGCGCAAGCGTTATCTCGACGAACAGCACGCCGACATTGCCCGCGCGCTGGATACTCTGGAAGGGGCTATCCGCAAGATTGACCGCGAGACCCGCACCCGCTTCAAGGACACCTACGACCAGGTCAACACCGGCTTCCAGGCGCTGTTCCCACGCCTCTTCGGCGGCGGTCAAGCCTACCTGGAACTGACCGGCGAAGACCTGCTGGAGACCGGCGTCACCGTCATGGCGCGCCCCCCCGGCAAGCGCAACTCCAGCATTCACCTGCTCTCTGGCGGTGAGAAGGCGCTCACCGCCGTGGCGCTCGTGTTCGCCATCTTCCAATTAAACCCCGCCCCCTTCTGCATGCTGGACGAGGTCGATGCGCCGCTCGACGACGCCAACGTCGGGCGCTTCTGCGAGCTGGTCCGTTCACTGTCCGAGCAGGTGCAATTCATCTTCATCAGCCACAACAAGGTGACCATGGAGATCGCCGACCACCTGCTGGGCGTCACCATGCACGAACCCGGCGTCTCGCGCCTGGTGTCGGTGGACGTGGAGGAGGCGGCGCGGATGGGGGCGGTGAGCTGAGCGCCACCGAGACCCCGTGACGCCGTTCCAGCGGTGGGTCTCGTGACACCGCTCCAGCGGTGTCACGCCTGTGGCAGGCTGCGCCGGGAGACCGAGGTGTTCGACCGCGCTTGCGCGGGCCGCACAGCGGCTAACACATGGGAGTGACACCGCAGGAGCGGTGTCACCAGCGCGATTCCCACACCGAATCCGGCTCGGGCATACTGTCTCGACTTTGGCCATTTTAGGCGACCCCGATCATCGTGCCAGCCGCAACCG
>JADNEJ010000633.1 GCA_016292295.1 Candidatus Thiodictyon intracellulare | reverse complement strand
TCGGCAACTCGGCCAGACGCGAACCGAAGACGATTTCGCGCGCTTCCTATCCCCCATTTTTGCTGCATGCTCGGCGGAGTCGCAGTTTCACCCCTCAGAATCCGTCGTGCATTTAATCGCGGATGGCATCGGCTTTAACGGTGACCTCGGCGTCACAGGCAAATGTGGAATTCTCGAGCTCGAGCTAATGGCGACGCGCCAAGCGTTTCTTTGCGATCCCACGCATCGCATCATTTTTCATTTCGCGCCTAATCAAACCGAAGTGCCAAAATAGCGGGCAAGGCGTAGCGCAGTGTCCGCGCTGATCGAGCGCTTGCCGTTGAGGACCTCGGTGACACGGTTCGGCGGCACGTCCAGGGCACACGCCAGCGCATTGGCTGACAGGCCCAATTCATCGAGTTCGTCGCGCAGGACCTCGCCCGGGTGGATGGGCGGGAGGACCAAGAGCGGCGGATTTTCAGTGATCGTCAGTGATCTCGACATTGCAGGCATCTCCTTCGTCAAAGCCGCCGGGCCTAACGTGGCTGACATCATAGCAGCCCGCAAATCCAGGCGCTCACTCATCACGCGCAGTCAAACCGGGACGACGACTGGCGAGGCACGGGCAAAACGCCTGTCGGACTGCTATGCTCTTACGCCTCGATCCCACGAGGCCCGCACCGCTCGCGGCCCCTACTGCACCACCCATTGCAGCCCGGAAAGCCACCATGACCCAGACCCCGATCACCGACATCCCGGCCTACATGACGGACCTGGGCCGCCGGGCCCGCACCGCTGCCCGCGCCCTGGCCCGCGCTGCCACCCGTGACAAGGACGCGGCCCTCATCGCCATCGCGGACCACATCGACCGGGAGCGAGCAGTGATCACCACCGCTAACCGCGCGGACCTGGAGACCGGGGCAGCCAAGGGCTTGAACGCGGCCATACTGGACCGTCTGGAACTCACCCCCGGGCGCATCGACGCTATGCTGGAGGGACTGCGCCAGATCGCCGCCCTACCCGACCCTATCGGCGCCATCACCGACCTCAACTACCGCCCCTCCGGCATCCAGGTAGGACGGATGAGGGTACCGCTGGGGGTCATCGGCATCATCTATGAGTCGCGCCCCAACGTCACCGCGGACGCCGCCGGGCTTTGTCTGAAGTCCGGCAACGCCACCGTGCTGCGCGGCGGCTCCGAGTCGCTCGCCTCCAACCAGGCAATTACCACCTGCATCCGCGCCTGCCTGACCCAGGCCGGGCTGCCGGCGGACGGGGTCCAGGTGGTCACCACCACCGACCGCGCCGCGGTCGGAGCCATGATCGCCATGCCGGAATTCATCGACGTCATCATCCCGCGCGGCGGCAAGGGGCTGATCGAGCGCATCAGCCGGGACGCGCGAGTACCGGTGATCAAGCACCTGGACGGCATCTGCCACGTCTTCCTCGACGCAGCGGCGGACCCGGACCAGGCTCTGCGCATCGTTATGAACGCCAAGACCCAGCGCTACGGCACCTGCAACACCCTAGAGACCTTGCTAGTCGACGCACCGGTGGCCGCGACCCTGCTGCCGCCCATCGCCGCCGCCCTGGCCGCTCAGGGCGTAGAGTTACGCGGCTGCCCGCGCACCCTGGAACTGGTCCCCTACGCCCTGCCGGCGACCGACGAGGACTGGGACACCGAGTACCTGGCCCCTATCCTTTCGATCCGGGTGGTGGACGGGCTGGACGCCGCCATGGACCACATCGCCCGCCACGGCTCGGCCCACACCGACGCCATCGTCACGCAGGACTATGGCCGCGCCCGCCGCTTCCTGCGTGAGGTCGACTCCAGTTCGGTCATGGTCAACGCCAGCACTCGCTTCGCCGACGGCTTCGAGTACGGCTTAGGCGCTGAGATCGGCATCAGCACCGACAAGTTCCACGCCCGCGGGCCGGTGGGACTGGAAGGGCTGACCTCGCTCAAGTTCGTGGTGCTGGGTGATGGGCAGGTGCGGGCCTGACCCTGCTGGAGTCCAAGGCTTCAGTCTTGGCGCCCCCATACAAGGCTTAAGCCTTCGACTCTACATCAAGATCCAGCGCCGCAGCGTCATCCGTTGTCTTGCCGAAACGCCCAGTCTGAAGGCCGAATTGCGGGATGGCGCATGGTGGGAACAAGCCTGGAACGATGTCATCAGCAACGTGCCGAAAGAGGTCGAGATCGACGACTTGCCAGAAACATGCCCTTGGTCGATGGACGAAATTCTGAATGATGGATGAGTTTTGGCCTGAGTAGGGCCTTGATCATCATCTCGTTCGATTGCTTCCTGAGCCACAACAGCAAGGGCAAGGTGGCCGTGGGCCGTGCGCGCCCTGGCCGCGGCCCTGGGTGCGGCCCTGGGTGCGGCCGGGGTCAAGGTCTGGCTGGACGAGAAGCAACTGACACCCGGCCTAAACTGCCAGCCGTTCATGGAGGCCGGCATCCGCGCCTCGCGCAGCATGGCGGTCATGATCGGGGTGGCGGGGATCGGGCACTGGTGAGGATGAGGAGCAACAGGCGGGGATCGTGCTGGCGGTCAAGGATCGGCGGCCCGTGATACCGGTCATCCTGCACGGCGCAACGAGCGTACCCGAGTGGCCCCTGTCCCTCGGCAACCGCACCTGGGTCGATCTGCGGGCCGGGGCCTATCCGCAAGAAGATGCGGGGCTTGCGCGCCTGATCTGAGGGATTCGAGGGGCGCGGGCCGATCCCGCGATCGTCAGGCGCGCTGATGCCGCCTTTGTTGGGAAGCCGGCTTCGAGGACGCCGGGGCGGGACGCCCCGGCTCCTTTGGTCGCACCGAGCCGGCTGCCCAATACCGCGGACCGGCTCTTCGGGCGCGCTGCGGACCTGACCCGGCTCGACCGCACCTGGGCGGACGCGGGTCCCAGCGGGCGCACCCGCATCCTGGTTATCCGTGCCTGAGGCGCGGTAGGCAAGACCGCGCTGGTCGCGCAGTGGTTGGCCCGACTCCAGGCGGCCGGCTGAGGCGGGACCGAACGCGTCTTCGATTGGTCCTTCTACAGCCAGGACACCCGCGGCGCCGGGTCCGCCGCGGCCGAGGCATCCGCCGACAGCTTCATCGCCGCCGCCCTGCGCTTCTTCGGCGACGCCGCCCTAGCGGCAGCCCCGCCGGCCCCTGGGACAAGGGTGCACGGCTCGCCCAACTGCTGGGCGCCGGGCGTAACCTCCTAGTCCTGGACGGGCTGGAGCCGCTCCAGTACCCGCCGGAACCCAGTCTCGGCAAGCCCAAGGACTCGGCCATTGAGTCACTGCTCAAGGGCCTGGCGCGGGCCGGCTCCGGGCTCTGTCTGGTCACCACCCGGGAGGAGATCCCGGAATTCGCCCACATGCGCGCCGGCAGCGCCCCCCGAGTTGGCACTGACCCACCTGGACGAGGGGTCCGGGGCGGACTTGCTGGACCTCGCTGCCTCCCAGGACGCGGACCGGGAACGCAACGGAGCGCCGAGCGCCAATGGGCACGGGGCGGCAGACCCACGGCATTGCTGCACCGAATACGCCGAGCGCCGGGAGGTCGCCCGCGCGGTAGCCGATCACGCCCTCAGCCTGCAACTGCTCAGAGGCTACATCCACGACGCGCTGGGGGAGCTGCGCCGCTGGCAGGAGGTCGACCTGGGGAATGCCGACGAGGCCCAGGGCGGACACGCCGGCCGGGTGCTGGCCGTCTACGAGGCCTGACTCGCCCAGGGCGGACCGACCGAGCGGCGCGCGCTCGCGGTGTTGCGGCTGCTGGGGCTCTTCGACCGCCCGGCGGACCCGGGGTGTTTGGCGGCACTGCGAGCGGGGCCGGTCATTCCCGGGCTGACCGACGGGCTCTTCGTGGTCCGGCGCCGGGGGCTGCTGGGCATCGGCAAGCGCCTGGACCCGATCTCGGAGGCGGACTGGCAACTCGCGGTCAGCGCGCTCACACGGCTAGCAGCCTGTCGGACTTAGCGACCGGCGCCACCGCCTGCGGCCCTTGGACGGGCTTTTGTCGCAAAAAAGAGACTATTTTCGGCTAGAAACGCAGTTTTCCGCGGTGTTCCCCTGACTGCAGACGTAATAC